>CAITZN010000244.1 GCA_903896915.1 uncultured bacterium | reverse complement strand
TTGAACAGGCCCTTGGACTCACACTTCGGGAAATTGTGTTTTCCCTGAGAGCTTTCAAGTATGTGAATTTTAGAGACTATTGTTTCGACGTTGTCATGTTTGATTGATGATTTTTTTTCTTTATATCTCGCTGTCTTTGCGTGGCTACTTGATGCGATCAACAGGGTGATCATCAATGGCAATAGTATTGTTTTCATGACTGCAATATAATCGAGAATTTACTGTATTGCAAAAACTTTTTAAATTGTGATGTTATAACGAAATGTTACATGACTGTTGGTCTTTATTGTTTCAATATTGTAACTTTAATCATCAACGGCAGCATTTTCATGCAGTTGCCCTTGGTTTTGTATCGTTCCGGCATGGGGAAGGGAGGGGGTGCTGAGAAGCATGCTGGTTACCTTGAACTGAGGCTCAGGTACGGGTGGATGTTTGGAGGGGGGGGCGAAAAGTTGAGAAATTCTGAGAGGAGCTGGAGCTTGAGGATGAAAAATCGTCTACGGGGCAAAAAAAGGGGTTGCAGATAAGCTCTGCAACCCCTTGATATTCTTTGGTGGAGGATAGCGGGATCGAACCGCTGACCCCGACGCTGCCAGCGTCGTGCTCTCCCAGCTGAGCTAATCCCCCACATCAAATTAAAACAAAAACAGCATATATTAACTTGCTGTTTTTTTTAAACTAAAAATATCAAGTAGCCTTGAAAGCCAATCAAGCGCTCTCCCAGCTGAACTATAGCCCCTTGTATTTCTGGTGAGGCAATTACCACGCTTTGCGGGTTTTTGTCAAGTTTTTCTCTTTTCTTTTTTAGGCGGATGCCATAGGCATTGCCAAGCATCGGTTCAGTTGGTAATGTAACGAACTTGTTTGTATCAACGGTTATTGTTGTATCACTTAACGCTGGCCTCGAAAAATCATTTTCAGTTGAGCGTACAGATAACACTTAGACTCTACAGGTGAAACCGCATGTTTTCCCCTTTTAATTTTCTTTTTGGCTGGATGTCCAACGATTTAGCGATCGATCTTGGAACTGCGAATACGGTGTTGTATGTGAAGGGCAAAGGCATAGTGCTGCGCGAACCTTCGGTGGTTGCGGTCCGTAAGGACAGCCGGGGGAGCAAGGTACTTGCGGTGGGCAGGGAGGCCAAGGAGATGCTGGGCAGGACCCCTGGCAATATTGTGGCTATCCGTCCTATGAAAGACGGAGTTATCGCCGACTTCGAAGTGACTGAAGCCATGCTGCGCTACTTTATCAACAAGGTGCATAATCGTCGAACCCTGGTGCATCCCCGGATCATCATCTCTGTGCCTTCAGGCATCACCCAGGTAGAAAAACGGGCGGTGCGGGATACAGCAGAATCAGCAGGTGCTCGCGAGGTCTATCTGATTGAAGAACCCATGGCGGCAGCTATAGGTGCCAATCTTCCCATCACCGAGCCGATCGCCAACATGATTGTTGATATCGGCGGCGGTACCACCGAGGTTGCGGTCATCTCCCTGGCCGGCATCGTCTACGCCAAGTCGGTGCGGGTCGCTGGCGATAAGATGGATGAGGCCATTCTTCAATACATCAAAAGGAAGCATAACCTGGCCATTGGCGAGCGCACTGCCGAGGAAATCAAGACCACCATCGGCAATGTCCTGCCGGAGGAGCCTTACGAAACGATGGACATCAAGGGGCGCGATCTGGTGTCCGGTATTCCAAAAATTCTGACTATTACTTCGAAAGAGATTCAGTCCGCCATTGCTGAGCAGGTGGATGTGATTGTTGATGCCGTTCGGGTCGCGTTGGAGCAGACACCACCAGAGTTATCCGCAGATATTGTCGACCAGGGAATTGTTCTTACCGGTGGTGGCGCTTTGTTGAAGAATCTCGACAAACTCCTGAAGAATGAGACTGGAATGCCTATTATCGTGGCTGATGACCCCCTTTCCTCTGTAGTGCTTGGTTCTGGGCTGGCTTTGGACAACCTTGAGATACTCAGGGAAATCGCCATCGATTAACTCCGGAAGAAGTATTTGAGATCTCGTCTTTCTACCAGTTATCTGATCAGTTGCCGCAGTCGGTTTTTATTGCTTCTTCAATGAGAAAAAAGATCATTAGAAAACGAAGCAGTCGATTTGGGCTCTTCCGTATAGTTATCCTTGCTGGCGTCCTGTTGACCCTGGGGCTTATTTTTCTTGTTTCTACTCTGGGGGGGCAAAAATTCGGTTCTCTGCATAAATTGGTACTTGAGGTGGTTGGGCCAATGCAGAGAGTTGTTTCCGCCGGAAGTTCCTATATTGTGGGCTTCAAGAGCGAATATTTTGATATACTGCAGGACACCCTCAGGCTTCGTGAGGAAAACAAACGGCTTGTCCGTCAGTTGCAGGAAAATGAAGCTATTCTCAATAAGAGCCGAGAATCCTTGGCCACTAACGCCAGCCTTCGTAAATTGCTGGAATTCAAAAACAGTCTTGCCCAGCCGACTA
>CAITZN010000243.1 GCA_903896915.1 uncultured bacterium | reverse complement strand
TTGATTGCGCCCAGAGAACGGAGCAGTTCCAGCGCCTGTTGATAGGGACCGGAACGGGGCGGGTCGAGCCAGCGCAGCTCATTGGGATTGGTTATTCCCCATAAGGCCAGGTCCAGGGCCAGAGCGGCAAGATCGGTCTCCAGGATTTCAGGGGGATGGAATTGGGGCAGGCCGTGGTGTTCCGCGTTGGTCCATAGCCGCAGGCAGTATCCTGGACCAAGACGTCCGGCCCGTCCGGCCCGTTGGCGTGCCGCTGCCTTGGAAACCCGGATGGTGGTCAGTCGGCTCAGGCCGTTGCCGGGGTCGAAACGGGGCCGCCGTGACCAACCGCTGTCAACCACACAACCGATGCCTGCAATGGTGAGACTGGTCTCGGCAATCGAGGTGGCGAGGATTACCCGACGCCTTCCGTTCGGATCAGGCAACAAAGCGAGATCCTGGTCGGTTTGGGAGAGATCGCCGTACAGGGGTGCAATCAGGATGTCGCGGCAGGCCGGCTCTGTGCTGAGCAGCCGGTGTACTTCGTTGATTTCTCCGGTTCCGGGCAGAAAAACCAGGACATCGCCTGTCTGGGCCGCAAGGACTTGGCGTACCCCCAGAGCGGTGGATGCGCTGATCCGACCAGTGGGCTCCCGCTTGAGGTATTCGATTCTGACCTCAAAGCTCTTGCCAGCGCCGGTGATGACAGGCACTCCACCGAGCAGAGCGGCAAGAGGCGCCGTGTCCAAGGTTGCCGACATAACCAGCAGGCGCAGATCCTCCTTGAGCTGACACAGGTCCAGGCAAAGCGCCAGAGAAAGGTCGGCATGAATGGAACGCTCGTGGAATTCATCAAAGATGATAATGCCGGTATCGCTTAAGTCCGCATCATTTTGGAGGCGTCGGGTCAGTATTCCCTCGGTGAGCACCTCGATGCGGGTGACTGGTGAGATCTGCCGGTCAAAACGAATCTGGTACCCTACCGTCTGGCCAACTTTCTCGCCAAGAAGCGAGGCCATGCGCGCCGCTGCAGCTCTAGCCGCCAGCCTGCGGGGTTCAAGGATCAGGATTTTCTTGCCAGCCAGCCATGGTTCATTGAGAAGCTCCAGAGGCACGATGGTGGTCTTGCCTGAACCGGGCGGAGCAGCAAGCACCGCTGATCCACGGGCGAGGGCACTTTTAAGCTCGGGAAGAATATCGTGAATGGGGAGAAGCGGCAGTTGCACGGCAGTGGTCAGATATGGGAAGAAGGCATGAGCGCGGATGTCAATGGTGAGAGTATGCTCTGTTGGACCTTTCAAGGTTATACTGCTTGATAGCAGGTTTTCCGTTGATAGGCTTGTTTAAATTGTTTTAGGAATATTTCAAAAACAAATGCTGTTGTTTCTGCTTACTTGGTTGTTTGTAGGTATGCTGCAATAGGCAACTATCGGCAACCGTGGTATGTTTGCCTGATACTGTTGACGCATAATACAAAAGATGACCCCATCAACAATAATGGAGAATGTTATGGATTTATTGCCAGCCATCGAGAATGAAACACGCCCTAATCCCGATGCCAGCGTTATCTGGCTGCACGGCCTCGGCGCCGACGGCTCTGATTTTGCACCCATTGTTCCGGAGCTCAACCTTCCCGGAGAACTGGGAATCCGGTTTATTTTTCCTCATGCACCTTCTATCCCGGTGACCGTCAATAATGGCTACGTCATGCCTGCCTGGTTCGATATTATGGAGATGGACATCGACCGCAAAGTCGATGCAGACCAATTGCTGGTTTCCGCAGGGGCCATCAATCGTTTTATCGATCGCGAACTGGAGCGGGGTATCGACAGTCGGCGTATTATTCTGGCCGGATTTTCCCAAGGTGGAGCAGTGGCCTACCAGGCGAGTCTGA
>CAITZN010000242.1 GCA_903896915.1 uncultured bacterium | reverse complement strand
AGCCCATGGCCAGGAATTCGTCGACTGTCAGCGGCATGCCCCGGTCAAAGGCGAGGCGCTGCGGCACGTAACCGATTTGGGGGCGAGCACCGTTGCCGGAGAGATGGATAAGGCCCTCATAGGCAATTTCATCGAGCAGGGCCATCAGCAGGGTGGTTTTTCCCGCCCCGTTGGGACCGATGATAGCGGTGCAGCTGCCCTTGGGCACCATGGCGGTGACCCCATCGAGGATGGAAACGCCGCCACGTTCAACCGAGATGTTGTCAAAGCGGACCGCGGTTGCCACGGGAAATTGCTGCAGATAGGTATCAATTGCTGCCAAGGGTTTTCTCCAGGGTTGCCAAATTGGTGCGCATGACCTTCTCAAAATAGTCCAGCGGCGCCTGTTCCGGGCCATTAGCCACCGGATCGAGGGTTGCGGCAATAATGCCGGCTTCTTTGGCAATCGTTTTGCCGACCGCCTCCGGATACTGTGGTTCCGTGAACAGAGCGCCTGCTTTTTCTTGTTTCACGGTGGCAACGATCTGCAGCATTTCCGAGGCGGAGGGTGCCTGCCCGGCATGTGCCTGCACCACGGCCACGATGGCAAGGCCTATATCCCGGGCCAGGTAATCGAGCACGCCGTGCTGGGTGACGATTCTGTTGTTGTGCAACCGCTTGCCCAGGGCTGCGAAATCATCGGCGAGCCGCTGCATTCGTTGGCTGTAGGCCTGGGCGTTTGTGGTATAGAGAGTGGCTCCGGTCGGATCGATCTGGCCTAGCCGGGTGGCGATATTCTGGGCCAGCAAGGCCGACATGCGGGGGCTGGCAAAGAGGTGCGGATTGGGTTCGTCGTCGTGGTGCTGCTCATGTCCGGGCTCTGAGTGGCCGTGAGTATCTGGTTTGCTCTCAGTGTACTGCAGGATCTGCCCGATCCCCTGGGAGCTGTCGATGACCCTGAGGCCTGGATGGGCTTTTTGCAACGGCGCTCCCATGAATTCCTCGAGGCCGAGGCCGTTGATGATCAGGAGATCGGCTTTGGCCAGTTTTTTCATATCCTGGGGTACCAGGGCGTAATCATGGGGGCAGCCCAACTGGGCCGGAATCATGAGGTCCACCGCGATCCTGTCGCTGCCTGCCGTGATGTTACGGGTGATCTGGTAGATGGGAAAGGTGCTGGTCAGCACTTTAAGAGCCTTCTCTGCGGCACTGCTTTCCAGAGGGTGCAGGAGGACGAACGCAAAGCTGCTGATAAGGGCGATCAGTAACCCGCAACATTTCTTGATCATGGTATTTCTCACTTGCTAAAGTTCATGTAAATCTCAATGTATTATACAGTGGACTTCGTTGCCGTCAATGAACCAAGCCGCATAACCAACCAAAAACGCTCCGGAACTCTGATGATAATCGTCGCATCTGCGTATGAAAAGCAATACTATGCACAGAGGCAGGAACTCAAATATTAACGGGTCGCCGGCATAAGCCGCAGCGCGGGTCAGGGAATAAGCATGCGTCAGGTTCGTATCATTGCGTGGATTCTGTTTTTTACGGGCTGTTTTTCCTGCTCCGCCCAGGCGGAACGGGTCGTCTTGTTCCTGGGCGATTCGCTGACTGCGGGGTTGGGCGTGGAGCCGGAGGAAGCCTATCCCCAGTTGCTCGGTGCTATGTTGGTCCGGGACGGGATAACGGATGTCCGCATCGTCAATGGCAGCATCAGCGGTTCCACCTCGGCCAGTGCCATGACGCGGCTGAAATGGTACGGGAAGCTCCATCCCTCGGTGCTGTTTCTGGCGCTTGGCGCCAACGATGGGCTACGCGGCCTCACCATCGAGGAGATAGCGAAAAATTTGGCTGAGGTGATCAGCACGGCTCAGGCCCAGGGCATGAGTGTGATCCTTGCCGGAATGGAGTTGCCGCCCAATTACGGCGATGCCTACACTGGGGCCTTCCGCAAGGTATACCTGGATCTCGCCGCTCGCTACGCAATCGAGTTGATCCCTTTCCTGCTGGAAGGGGTCGGCGGGGTGGCCGCACTTAATCAGGCCGACTCCATCCATCCCAATGGAGAGGGGCACCGCAAGATCGCCCTGCAGGTCTATCCTTTGCTCAAGCAGCATCTCGCAACCCATGCCGCGAAAAAACCGTGAGCGTCCATCGGGAGGATACGTGAACAGCATGATCGTTCAGATCGAGAATTTGTGGAAGGCCTACCCCATGCCGGGATCGGGAACCCTGCCGGTGTTGACCGGCGTTAACTGCTCGCTGGCAGCCGGATCTACCCTGGCGGTCACCGGTCAATCGGGCAGCGGTAAATCGACCTTGATCGCCCTACTGGCCGGACTGGATCGGCCAGATCAGGGGCGTATGGTGGTCAATGGTGCCGATCTGGTCGCCATGAATGAAGCCCAGTTGACCCGATTCCGGGCCGAGAATATTGGCATCGTCTTTCAGCAGTTTCATCTGCTGCCGCATCTGTCTGCGGAAGAAAATATCAGCCTACCGCTGGAATTGTTAGGCCGCCCCTGCGGTCGTGAAAAAATCGATGCAATTCTGGAGCAGGTGGGCCTGTCGGCTCGTCGCAACCATCTGCCCGGTCAGCTCAGCGGCGGAGAATGCCAACGGGTGGCGATTGCCAGGGCCCTGGTGGTCGAACCGGCAGTATTACTTGCCGATGAGCCGACCGGCAATCTCGACGTAAGCACCGGTCGGGAGGTGTCTGATCTGTTGTTTGCGCTGGTGGCCAAGGCGAAAATGACCATGCTGGTGGTCACTCATAACCAGGAACTGGCAGGCCGCTGCACGCATCAGCTGCGCCTTGAGCAGGGTGTTTTACAGTGAAAATCCTGCTGCGACTTGGCTGGCGGGGCCTCTCTCGCAATCGCCGTTTTACTTTGCTGTTCATCGTCAATCTCGCTATTGGCCTCACCGGATTTCTGCTCATCAGCTCCTTTGGCAGTTCGCTGCACCGTCACCTCGATGAGCATCTCAGGGAAATGCTCACCGCCGACCTGGTGTTGCAGTCCTCCCGTCCTCTGACTGAGCATGAAGTGCAGACCTGTGCGGCAATCGTCGGGCCGGGCAGCAAGTTTGCAGAGCAGGTGGCCTTCTATTCGATGGTCAAGGGTCCCACCATTGCCAAGTTGGCCCAGATTGTAGCGGTT
>CAITZN010000241.1 GCA_903896915.1 uncultured bacterium | reverse complement strand
TTCAAGCCGTACGTCGTTCGCATGGTCGAAGGGGTGCCGGTCGCGTTCATCGGGGCTATCCTCCATCAGGCGTCGTCCTTTCTCTCCCCGGAAAGCCTGGAGGGCTTGAAGATTCTGGATGAGGCGGACACGATCAACCGCTATGTCCGTGAACTGCAGACCCAAGGCGTACACACCATTATCGCGGTGATGCATCAAGGGGGCTTCCAGCAACAGGCCAGCGAGACAGCCTTGCCTGTGAGCTATTTGGGTGGCGATATCGCCGCTATCGTCAAACGGTTGGATGATGATGTGGATGTGGTGCTCACCGGCCACACCCACACCTTCCACAACATCCTGGCTGAAAATAACCATGGCAAGAAGATGCTGGTGGTTCAGGCCTGGCCCAAGGGGACGGGTTTTGCCGATATAAATCTTGAGATCAGCCGAGCGAGCAGCGACGTTGTGGCGATGTCGTCCCAAATTGTTACCACCTGGGCCGATCGTGGCCCGGGACTGCAGCCGGACATCCAAGTGGCAGCATTAATGAACCGGGTCGAGAACATGGGGGGTGCGCTCGCCGAACAGGTCATCGCCAATGCCTCACGGCCCATCACCAGGGTGACCAATAAAGCCGGTGAATCGGCGTTGGGCGATCTGATTGCCGATGCTCAGCGCAAGGTCATGGGCACTGATTTCGCTTTCGTGCATTCTGAAGGTATCCGTGCTGACCTTGCTCCCGGCAGCATCACCAAAGGCGATCACTATACGGTCCAACCCGATCATCTCAATTTGATCAAACTGGAATTGACCGGACGGCAGATTTACGATCTGCTCAATCAACAGTGGAGCGACCGGGAGAGCGAAGGCCGATTTTTACAGGTTTCCGGTCTGACCTACACCTGGGATGCCGCCAAACCAGCGGGCCGACGTATTGTCGCGGTGATGAAGGACGGAAAGCCGCTGCAATCCAGGAAGGTGTATACGGTGACGGTCAACGAATATCTGGTGGGTGGCGGCGATGATTTCACGGTGCTGACTAAAGGAGTGAATCCGGTGGTCGGTCCCTTTATTGCTGAGGCCTTGATCCAGTATGTTCAGGCGCAGCCCCAGCTTGTTAATGCTGATATCGAAAGCCGCATCTCTCGGCTCAATTAACTTGTCGACGGACCGTTCTGAGGATCAGAGTGTATGCAGAGATGATTCTTTGCATACACTGTCTCACCCATCCAAAGCCTCGCGAACCACGGCTGCCAGCTCTTTTTGGGAGAAGGGCTTCTGGATGAAATGCAGTCCTGCATCCAGCACGCCCTGTTGGGCAATGACGTCGGCCGTATAGCCGGAGATGAACAGGCATTTCATCCCCGGCAGGATTGCCAGCAGCAGCTTTTGAAGATCTCCACCATTCATATCAGGCATGATGACATCGGTTGCTAATAGGTGGATTTTGCCGGTACGTTCGCCAACCAGGCGGATGGCTTCGCTCGGAGTGTTTGCTGCCAGGACGGTATACCCCAGACGTTGCAGCATGGTGGCGGTCATATTCAGGAGTGTCAGCTCGTCTTCCACCAGCAGGATGGTTTCATGACCGCGCGCAGCCGGTTTCGCTACAGCGTCAACCCGGGGGGCTTGCCCGGCATCGTTCACAGAGCGCGGCAGGTAGAGGGTGAAGACTGTTCCATGTCCCGGCTCGCTGGTGACATCAATAAAACCGTTGTTCTGTTTAATGGCACCGTAGACCGTGGCGAGACCGAGTCCTGTCCCTTCACCGACACCCTTGGTCGTGAAGAAGGGTTCGAAAATGTGGTTTATGGTCTGCAGGTCCATACCGCAACCGCTATCCTTGACAGTAACTCTTACGTAATCACCCGGGATACACCCTGTGTTTTCTCTGCAGAATTTTTGATCGAGGGTGATGTTTTCTGTGCCTACGGCAATGGACCCCACGCCTGCAATAGCATCCCGGGCATTGACGCAGAGGTTGGCCAGAATCTGGTCGATCTGGGCAGGGTCCATCTTGATCGACCACAGGCCACGGCCAGGCGTCCAGGAAAGGTCGATGTTTTCACCGATGAGCCGCCGCAGCATCTTTAGCATGCCTTCCACGGTCTCGTTGAGATCAAGCATTTTGGGTGTGACGTTCTGTTTGCGGGCAAAGGTCAACAGTTGCCGAGTCAGCGTGGCTGAGCGCGTGGCTGCATCCTGAATTTTTTTCAGGTCGGCAAAAAGGGGCAGCGTCGGGGCGATATGGTCCAAAGCCAACTCCGTATACCCAAGAATGATCCCCAGCATATTGTTAAAGTCAT
>CAITZN010000240.1 GCA_903896915.1 uncultured bacterium | reverse complement strand
TTGTTCAGATTGATCGACTGACGACACAACCTTTAACTGCACACGAATATGTGCTTTTTTCTTACAAAGACCGAAAATTCCAGCTGAACCTGTCTCTATGACCTCAATATCGAGATCCTCACGAGAAACGCCAAGGTCTCTGCACGCCTGTTCTATAACTTCAGAAATATCATTACCGTAAAAGTCTTTTCCTTTTGCCATGACAAACCTTCTCTGCGTCAGAGGTTCAGGCCTTACTCTGCCGATTTATAAGTTGCTGCTGAAGAATGGAGAGCAGGTTGTTAATAAACCAGTAAAGCACCAGGCCTGATGCAAAATTAATGAACATGAATGTGAAAATAACGGGGAGGAATTGCATGACACGCGCTTGGGTTGGATCGGCGGTGGTAGGTGTCATTTTCTGCTGCAAATACATTGAAGCTCCCATCAGCAGGGTCAATATCGGGATGCCATGCAGATAGGGAAGATCCACACCTATCCAAAGCCGATCAGGAGCAGACAGGTCGTTAATCCACAGCATAAAAGGTGCATGCCTGAGTTCGATAGCCGCCAACAACACCTGATACAAAGCGAAAAAGAATGGAATTTGAATCACCATCGGCAAACAACCCCCCACGGGGTTGACCTTGTAGGTCTTATAGAGGGCCATCATTTCCTGATTCATCGTCGCCGGGTCGTCTTTGTACTTCTCTCGTATTTTAGCGACCTTGGGCTGCAATTTCTGCATATTCTTCATCGATTTCATGCCCTTTTGGGTAATGGGCCAAAAAACCAACTTAATCAATACCGTCACCAGGATGATAGCAAGACCGTAATTCCCGCTATACTGATGGAAAAAGTTAAGCAACCAGAGCATGGGCTTGGCCAACACATCGAACCAGCCGAAATCTACAGCCTTCGCCAGTTCATGCCCTGTAGCCTGCAGAATCTGTAACTTTTTAGGACCAAAATAAAGTTTATAGTCGAATACCTGTGAACCCTGAGCAGGCAGAGTCTGTAACCCCTCCGAGATGACGGTCTGCACGTACTTTTCTGATCCTTGCAACGTTACAGTCCTCGCGTTGCCGTTTACCGGAATCACAGAGGTCATGAAATAGTTATCAACAAATCCGATCCAACTCACCTTACCTTGCAGAATTACCGGCGCTTCGGATAATTTCTTACCTTTGGTTTCCACTAAGGCGCCGTTTATATAAGCAGCCGATCCGGCAAACAAATACGAGCTACTCTCACTGGCTTGTCCAAAAGGTTCATTGAAAAGCGATAATGCGGGTGAAATCGGCAGCGGTTTATCTGTCAGATTTTCGACTTTATACTCGACTCCAATCAGATAATTATCATTATGAAAGGTTAAGGTCCGGACTATCTTGATGCCGTCAGCAAGAGATGCCGTCATGACGAGAGTTGCGGTATCCTGTTGAGCCGTCAGAGAGATTCCTGCCTTGTCCGCTTTGAACGTGGGCAAGGTGGCAGCCCCACCATTGTCGAGAGAGAAAAGTACCGGCAAATTTGCTGGTTCCTTACCGGGAACAAGCTGCATGGGTCCCGAGTCCTTTTCCATTTTGGTGCGATACTGCTTCAAAACAAAACTTTTAAAGCCGCCTCCCTGCTCCTTGATTACCGCCGTATATAGAGGTGTATCAATGGTGATGTCCTTGGCTTTCGGGTCAACAGCAACCAAAGACTGAGGCTTGGTAGCAGAAGCAGCGGCTACAGGCAAAGGAGCCGTCTTGTTGCCAGGGGCCTCGCTTACCTGTTGGGCCTGCGGTGCTCCAGCAGGTTGTTGCTGAACAGGTTTTGCAAAGAAATATTGATAGCCGACCAGAATGAGAAACGAAAGAACAATGGCCAAAAAGGCCCTGTATAGATCCATGATAAATACCTTTAGAAACCCCTGCTAAGGCAGTGGTGTTAACAGGATAAAATCGGTTACTTGCACAAGTTGTGTTATTTTACCGGGTCATATCCTCCCCGGGCAAAGGGATGACAGCGCAATATCCGCCATACGGCTAGTATAATTCCGCGAACTGCACCGTATTTTTCAACAGCTTCAATTGCGTATTGGGAGCATGAGGGAACAAAACGGCAGGCAGGTGGAAAAAGTGGGGAAATAAAATACTGATAGCCCTTGAATATCGTGATCAAGGATATCCTAGGTACCTTCAGCCATGAGGCACATCCACGAACTCTGCCGGTGAAGGATTCAGCATGGTGATTGCTCAAGAATACTGCCTCCCGCCTCTTCTCAACCGCCGATTACCTGTACCACACTGGCTTGCATATCGGGCAGGCTGTTTATGGCGAATTCAGGCCGGATAGTAAAAACAACATCGCAAGACTGTGGAAACAGGTCGCGATTCAGACGGAAGACCTCCCGTATCAGCCGTTTGATCCTGTTGCGCCGTGCTGCATCACCAATTTTTCTATGCACACTAATTCCCAGCCGATTAAAACTCTCTTCGTTCGACATAAAAATCATGGCAAACCCTTCACCTCGGCACCGCTGTCCAAGCCGATAAACGCTCTGAAACTCTTTTGTTGTCCTGAGCAGGTGAATTTTAGGGAGAGCAAAACTTTTCAACAGGCCAACTGTTTACGCCCTTTCGCTCTTCTTCTCTTGATAACAGCCTGGCCAGCTCGGGTCTTCATACGGACACGAAACCCATGGGTGCGGGAGCGCTTGGTATTACTAGGCTGAAAAGTTCTTTTGCTCATAATACGATTCCTTGATTGAATATAATTTGTTTAATAGAGGTGCTCAGATGGAGTTCACTCCACTGCTTGATAATTTTCCATATGTTCTTGATGCTGCGAGTTGACAGGGTATCGCAGCCAGACAGGGAAATTCCGGGACAATAGCGGCAGCCTCAAGCCACCAATTCAATTTTCAAAAAGATCTATTTTAATCATAAAGTGCCAATTCTGTCAAATTATTTCACCCCAGGAAAGGAAAAGCTTGCCACTACCCCCTTGATTTCATCAACGAGCACCTCGCGCCTTCTCCGTTATATATAGATTAAGACAACGCTATCAATCTATTTTCCAAGGCAAAGCACGTACAAGCGACCCGCTACCCCTTGATGGTTGCAAATATAGGCCAATACCTCTATATTACTTATCTTGAGACAGATGCTGTCAATTAATTCCATGCAGAAGAACTACCCTTCCGCTGACTTTCTACCCGTGCGCTTGTGCGCCGCTCGTATGCAACCATGATTGATTTTGATATTGCCGTAATAGGTGCTGGACATGCCGGTTGCGAAGCAGCTCTGGCAGCCGCCCGCATGGGGTGCCGCACGCTGGTTTGCATCATCAATGCAGACACGATTGGTGCGATGTCCTGCAACCCCGCCATTGGCGGCTTGGCCAAGGGCCATCTCGTCAAAGAAATCGATGCACTTGGCGGTGAAATGGCAAAAAATATTGATGCCACCGGTATCCAGTTCCGCAGGCTCAATACCAGCAAGGGCCCTGCAGTTCGGTCATCCCGGGCTCAGGCGGATCGTTTGCGGTATCGGCTTCGCATGAAACACACCCTGGAAAACCAGCAAAACCTGGCAATCCGCCAGGCTGTAGTCGATGAGATTCTAGTTGAAAACGGCAAAGTCGTCGGATTACGCACCTCGCTGGATGAACACATCCGGGTCAAGGCTATAGTAGTGGCAACAGGGACCTTCCTCAACGGCCTTATCCACATCGGCCTGAAACAGTTCCCGGCAGGTCGTATGGGAGATTCGCCCTCGACCAA
Source organism: uncultured bacterium (assembly GCA_903896915.1). Classification (GTDB taxonomy): domain Bacteria; phylum Desulfobacterota; class Desulfobulbia; order Desulfobulbales; family Desulfobulbaceae; genus Desulfobulbus. The sequence continues at coordinate 2,467 of CAITZN010000240.1, read as the reverse complement.
GCTTGCCCAGTGGTTTGCCGCCTCAGGATTGACCATGGGTCGCATGAAAACAGGCACAACTCCCCGCCTGGACGGCAACACCATTGACTACTCCCAGTTGGAAGCCCAATACACCGATGAACCGGCCGCGCTCTTTTCCTTCTCCTCCAAGGGCGAACCGCCGCTGCCCCAGAGACCCTGCTACATCACTTACACCAACGAACGAACCCACGAAATCATCCGGAATTCTATCCATCAATCGCCGATGTACGCCGGCATCATCCAAGGCATAGGGGCTAGATACTGTCCGTCGATTGAAGATAAGGTGATGCGTTTCCCCGAGAAAATTCGGCACCAGGTTTTTCTGGAACCTGAAGGTCTGGACACTATCGAGGTCTACCCCAACGGCATCCCAACCAGCCTGCCGCTTGCCACCCAGATCGACATGGTCCACTCCATCCCCGGCCTTGAGAAGGCGCGCATTATTCGACCCGGATATGCTATCGAATACGATTATGTCGATCCTCTTGAGCTTAAACCTTCGCTCGAAACCAAAAAATTCGGCGGCCTTTTTCTCGCGGGGCAGATCAACGGCACCTCCGGTTACGAAGAAGCAGCCGGCCAGGGACTGATGGCGGCGATCAACAGCGTCCAGTATGTGCGCGGCGCAGAACCGATCATTTTGGACCGCTCACAGGCGTATCTCGGCGTGCTCATTGATGATCTTGTCACCTTAGGCACAAAGGAGCCATATCGACTCTTCACCTCAAGAGCAGAATACCGCCTGCTGCTTCGTGAAGACAATGCGGACAGACGGCTCAGGGAAATCGGTTATCGCATTGGGCTGGTCGATGAGCAAACATGGAACAGCTTTCAAGAGAAAGAACGCTGCATTACAGAAACGATCCGCCATTTGCAAGAAATACGAATCAAACCGCTCCCCTCAATCAACACCTTTCTGACGGAACTCGGCTCAACCCCTCTCAGCCAGGCCATGACATTGGCTGAGCTGCTCAAGCGCCCCGAAATCAGACTGCATCATCTTGTTGATATAGCACAAAAAAGCGGCAACGACCTGCCGTTTCCTTTAGAAATCGTGGCCGTTCAGGACGAAATTGAACTGCAGATTAAATACGCCGGCTACATTAAGCGGCAGGAAGAGCAGATCGAGCGATTCAAAAAGCTGGAACGAATCGAACTCCCGCCAGAAATGAGTTACAAAGGATTACCGGGATTATCCAACGAAGTTGTCGAGAAAATGACCAAAGTCCAGCCTCGGTCCCTCGGACAGGCCTCGCGAATTTCAGGGGTAACCCCGGCGGCGCTCTCTGTGCTGCAGGTACACCTGAAACGGCTTGGGATCCTCTAATCCAGCGCACCATGCTTGAATTTCCGACCATCAATCCGGTTCTTGTAGCCCTTGGCCCCCTGCAGATACGCTGGTATGGGCTCATGTATGTCATTGGCTTCAGCGCCGCCTACCAGTTAGTAGTCTATCAGGCCAAGAAATTTGGCTGGAACAGGATGCTGGAGCAAATCGACAACCTGAACCTGACCCTGATCATCGGGATCATTCTCGGCGGGCGTCTTGGCTATGTGTTCTTTTACAATCCTGCTTATTATTTAGCCCACCCTTTGGAGATACCGGCAACTTGGTCAGGCGGCATGTCTTTCCACGGCGGCTGCCTCGGTGCACTTCTGGCTGGTTTTCTTTACTGCCGCCGCAACGAACTGAATTTCTGGCAGGCCGCTGATCTGTTTGTAGTCACCGTGCCGATTGGCCTCTTTTTCGGCCGACTGGGCAACTTTATCAACGGCGAACTGTACGGCAGGATCACCAATGTCCCATGGGGCATGATTTTCCCAGACGGTGGCCCTCTCCCCCGGCACCCTTCTCAACTCTACGAAGCGATACTTGAAGGATTTGTCCTATTTCTTCTCCTGTGGACGCTCAAAGCAAAGCCCTGGAAACGACCTGACTCTCCCTTCTGGCAGCACGGGTCGATGCTCGCCCTCTTTCTCACATTCTACGGCTTTTTCAGATTCCTGGTCGAATTTGCCCGTGAACCGGATCCGCAAATCGGTTTGATATTTCTGGGACTTTCGATGGGGCAAATGCTTTGCCTGCTGATGATCTGCGGAGGGATAGCGCTATGGTTTTGGCGAAAACCGACACAGATGAAAACCGCTTCTCCAAAACCTCGCCGCTTGCGTCACAAACGATAGAAAGCTACCTACCGATCATCCAGGATGATGCCTTTAAAGTCTCTCTACCTTACAAGGCAGTGATCATCTAAAAACAGGACGATATGTGTTCACATTCAGCCTTGTATCATTGAAAGAGGACACTGACCGGACAATGATTGGAGCCGGTCACATCCTCGTGAATGGCGGCATCGAGAACTCGATCGCTGCTGGCTCCATCAACAATAAAATAATCAATTCTCCAGCCGATATTTTTCGCCCGGGCACTGAAACGGTAACTCCA
>CAITZN010000239.1 GCA_903896915.1 uncultured bacterium | reverse complement strand
TTCTCGCTTGCCAATACCAATGGTAGCGCAGAAGTTGCGGAGCGAGGCCGGAGTATAGCCGCGGCGGCGGAGGCCGGAGATGGTCAGCATGCGCGGGTCGTCCCAGCCGGAGACCTTGCCTTCGTCAACCAATTGGAGCAGCTTGCGTTTACTGGTGACCGTGTAGTTAATGTTGAGCCGTGCGAATTCGATCTGGCGCGGATGGTTGGGGGTTGCCAGCGTATCCAGCACCCAGTCGTAAAGGGCCCGGTTGTTCTCGAATTCCAGGGTGCAGAGGCTGTGGGTGATTTTCTCCAGCATATCTGAGAGGCAGTGGGTGAAATCATACATCGGGTAGATGCACCATTTGTCACCGGTGCGGTGATGGCTGATCTTCATGATGCGGTAGATCACCGGGTCGCGCAGGATGATGTTGGGTGAGGCCATGTCGATCTTGGCCCGGAGCACGCAGGTGCCTTCGGTCAATTCGCCGTTTTTCATCTGCGCAAAGAGGGCAAGGTTTTCCGAAATCGAGCGGTTGCGGTAAGGGCTTTCCTTGCCGGGCTCTGTCAGGGTGCCGCGGTATTCCCGAATCTCGTCACCACTCAGGTGGCAGACATAGGCCTTGCCCAGTTTGATCAGTTCAACTGCAAAATCATGCAGTTGATCGAAATAATCAGAGGCGTAGTAGAGGTGTTGGCCCCAGTCAAATCCCAACCACTGCACATCCCGTTTGATTGACTCGACATAGACTGTTGATTCCTTGCCGGGGTTGGTGTCGTCAAAGCGCAGGTGGCAGCAGGCGTTGTTCTCCACCGCAATGCCGAAATTGAGGCAGATCGATTTGGCGTGGCCTATGTGGAGAAACCCGTTTGGCTCGGGCGGAAAACGGGTGATAACGGCTTGATGTTTTCCGGAAGTAAGGTCTTCGGCAATAATCTGGCGGATGAAATCAAGGGGTTTGCTGGCGATCTCTTTTTCTGAGGTCATGGGGCGAAATTCCGTTGGCAAAAGTTTAAGCAGCAGCGAAAAGGTGATCGATACGCTTCAAGCGGGCCACCACCTTTTCTCGGCTCAGGGTCATGAGGATATCAAACATCGAGGGGCCGGCCAGTTGACCGGTAAGCACGGTCCGCATCCCGTTGATAAGGACACCGGGCTTGATCGCCAGTTCGTCGGCCATCTCCCGTGATACTCTTTCGGTTTCTTCGACGCTGAACTCAGCGAGTGTGGCAAAGCGCTCTGCAAGTTGGGGCAGCCAGGTGGCAAGTTCAGGAAACTTGAGGACGTTTTTTGCCAGAGGTTTAGGATCGATGGCATATTCGTCGGAAAAATAGGCGCGTCCGCCAGTAGTGAAATCCTTGAGGGTATGGAATCGGTCTCGGATCATGTTCAGAGTGGCCAGGTACCAGTCACGCCTGGCCCCTTCATAGGCCGGGTTCCAGAGGTTTTCCTCTTCCAGTTCCTTGCGGACCAGGGTGCCGAGTTCGTCAAGATCCATGGTGCGGAGGTAGTGCTCGTTGATGGCGATCAGCTTCGGGTCGGTAATGAATTTCGGGTCGCCCGGTTTGAAGTTGAACACTGAATTGACCCTGCTAATCCGGGACAAGCTGAAAGTCTCGACCAGTTCCTCACGGGAGAAAAATTCTTGTTCGGTACCGGGGTTCCAGCCGAGCAAGCAGAGGAAATTGCACAGCGCCCAGGGGATAAAGCCGTTGTCGCGGTAAAACTGCACTGCGACCACCTCGCCATGGCTGCGTTTGGAGATTTTTCGTTTTTGGAGATCCAGGGTCAGGGGCATGTGGGCAAACACGGGAAGTTTAGCCTGCAAGGCCTCGTAGAGCAGGACCTGGCGGGTGGTGTTGCTCATGTGGTCCTGGCCGCGAAGGACATGGGTGATGCGGTCCCGGATATCGTCAACCACATTGCACAGCAGGTAGAGCGGTTTGCCGTTGGAACGGACAATGACGAAATCTTCGATATCGCTGTAAGCACGTTCGATACAGCCGAGTACCTGGTCGTCATAACCCAGCGAGCCGTGGCGGACCGGGACCTTGAAACGGATGACCGAGGGGATGCCTTGAGATTCTTTTTCCTGCACCTCTGCGGCTGTCAGGTGCCGGCAGGTTCCGTCGTAGCCGAATTCCTGTTTGGCGGCGACGGCTGCTTCGCGTTTTTGTTCCAGCAATTCTTTGGTGCAGAAACATTTGTAGGCGTGGCCGGAGGCGAGCAGTTTGTTGGCGGCCGTAATGTGGTCGGCCGCAAATTCGGTCTGGAAATAGGGGCCTTCGTCCCAGTCAATACCGAGCCATTGCAGGCCTTCGAGAATGCCGTCGATCGAGGCCTGGGTGGATCGTTCTTCGTCGGTATCTTCAATCCGTAAAATTAACTTGCCGTTATGTTTCTTGGCATAGAGCCAGTTGAACAATGCCGTCCTGGCACCACCGATATGGAGGTAGCCAGTGGGGCTGGGGGGAAAGCGAACGCGTACTTCTTCCATGTAAAGCTCCTGTTATTGAAACGCCCTGTATGTTTCTAGCCTGTTTGGCGCGTGAAATTTCGTTTATATAGCGTCAACCTGGTTTCTCTTCAAGGAGAAGCTCGGTCGGTACGCCTGATGACGACAGGGCGGGACGTTTACTCGGTTCGGGGTCATAGTATATACTTTAATATTGTCGGTATCCAGGAATATCGGTATATTTCTCCTTTGTATGAGTGATTCAGGAAGGGTGTACCCATCGATGGGCAAAGTCGCTAAGGAATTAGAGAGAAAATAATTATGACCGATAATCTTGCAAGTTGCGGCGAATGTCCCGATGGTCGGGTCAAGGATGCCTCTGGCAAATGTGTTATGCCGACAGTCACCTTCGCCTCCTTTGTGCTGTCTCTCAATACTTCTGCTCTTTATCATATGGGGGAACTGTCGCATCCCGAAACCGGGCAGCGCCTGGTGGATCTTGAGTTGGCCAAGCACACTATTGACACTCTTGTCCTGCTTGCCGACAAGACTAAAGGAAATCTTGACTCCAATGAAAACGAATTGCTGACTCGTGTCCTTTATGAATTAAAAATGCGGTTTGTTAAGCTCTCTTAGATTTTTATCAATTATCGTATGATGCGTCAGGATTGGCTCGCGATCAAGGCCCCCGCGAAAATCAACCTGTACCTCAAGGTTACCGGGCAGCGGGCTGACGGGTACCACACTCTCGACACGCTCATGCAGAAAGTCAGCCTGTGCGATGAGCTTGAACTGAGGTTGTGTGAACGGGGAGTGCACTTTTCCTGTCCTGGGAACCCGGTTCTTGAAAACTGTGACAATCTCGTTTATCGGGCCGCTGAGCTTTTTTTACAAACAGTTGGGCAGCAACGATCAAGCGTGTTGCAGGGGGTGGAAATATCCCTCAAAAAAAATATTCCGGTAGCGGCAGGATTAGGTGGGGGCAGTAGTGATGCGGCTGCAACTCTCAAGGGCTTGGATGCGCTATTGGGTTGTGGATGTTCAGGCGAGGAACTTGCTGCCATGGGTTTGAGGTTAGGGGCGGATGTTCCTTTTTTCCTGGCCGACGCCTCAGCTGCCATTGCCAAGGGCATTGGTGAGATTCTAACGCCTGTTGCCTCTTTGGTTGGCTATACTATTCTGTTGGTTAATCCGGGATTTCCTCTGTCTACGCAATGGGTTTATCAGACTTTCGCATTGACAAAAAATGAAAGCGCAAGTAATATTAAAATTTTTCAGCAGGATCTTGGCTTGTCGAGTGGGCTTGTCGAAGGTGAGGAGCAACTGGAGACCTTGCGCAACGATCTCGAAGCGGTTTCTGTTTCAAGGTGTCCAGAGATCGGGCAGTTGAAAGATATAATGATTGCAAGTGGTGCTGTTGCAACTTTGATGTCGGGTTCCGGGCCTACGGTTTTTGGTCTTTTTGTCGATCCACAAAGTGCTGAGACCTGCAACGCTTTTTTCAGGCTCCGGTTCGAGCATGTTTATCTGGTTTATCCTTTCGATGCAAAAGCATAGAAAATTTTATTTACAGTGTATCTGGTAATGGGTTGGGGCGTCGTCAAGCGGTAAGACACAAGGTTTTGATCCTTGCATTCGGGGGTTCGAATCCTCCCGCCCCAGCCATTTTTTTCGAGAGTTGTGCGCCATGCCCAATAAAATGAAGATTTTCACCGGCAATGCTAATCCTGCTATCGCCAAAGAGATTTGCGAGTATCTGGATGTGCCTCTTGGTGCGGCTGAGGTGAAGCAATTTTCTGATGGCGAAATCTCCGTTGAAATCGGAGAAAATGTCCGTGGTGCTGATGTATTCGTGATTCAGCCGACCTGTACGCCGGTCAATGATCATCTCATGGAGTTGTTGATCATGATTGATGCGCTACGGCGGGCTTCGGCGCGAAGAATTACTGCGGTTATGCCGTATTACGGCTATGCCCGCCAGGATCGCAAGGTGCGACCGCGCGTCCCTATCACCGCCAAAGCGGTTGCTGAAATGCTCCAAGTGGTTGGTACTCGGCGGGTCCTTTGTATGGATTTGCATGCTGGCCAGATTCAGGGGTTTTTTAATATTCCGGTAGATCATATGTATGCCGCTCCTATCATCTTGCGTTATATCAGGGAAAGGTTCACCGACGTGGTGATGGTGTCTCCTGATGCGGGAGGCGTTGAGCGCACTCGTGCCTTTGCCAAGCGATTGAATGCGGGGTTGGCAATTATTGATAAGCGGCGTGAACGGGCCAATGAGTGTGAGGCCGTGCATGTGATAGGTGATGTTGTCGGGAAAACAGCGATTTTGCTGGACGATATGGTCGATACAGCTGGCACCTTATGCGGTGGTGCGGAAATCTTGAAAGAGGTTGGTGCCAAAGAGGTGCATGCTTGTTGCTCCCATGGTGTTTTGTCCGGGCCGGCAATTGAACGCATCTCAAAATCTTGTCTGAAATCACTCTTGGTCACGAACTCCATTCCGTTAAAGGAGGAGGCTCGGCAGTGTGAAAAAATAACGGTACTTTCGGTGGGAGAACTGCTTGGAGAAGCTATTAGCAGAATCCATAATGAAGATTCCGTCAGTTACCTATTTGTTTAATTTTGATCAGTTAAAATGAATTGTTAGAGATCCCGGAGTAAGGGGAGGGAGCGTTTATGTTACAGGTGAATATGGAGTCTACGGTACGCACGGTTTTTGGTAAAGGACCGATGCGGCAGTTACGAATGCGGGAAATAACGCCTGCCAACCTCTATAGTGGTGGTGCTGAGTCTGTATCGCTGCAGTTTGAGACAGGAAAGCTCTTTAAGAACCTGCTGTTCATTCAAAGACGTAATGCTGTGGTGACTCTACAGATAGAGGGAGACAGTAAGGGCGAACGTCATGTGCTTGTTCAGGAAATCCAAAAGGAACCTGTTTCCGGCAGTCTTCTTCATGTCGACTTTATTGAAATAGACCTTCAGAAAGCCGCCAAGTTTTCAGTTCCGATTGAATATGTTGGCACCGCCAAGGGTGTTGATCTCGGCGGAGAGCTGCAGGTTTTCAAGGACACTGTTCTGCTTCGTGGTTGCCCGTTGGATATACCCGATGTGGTCAAAGTCGATATCACCCCGTTGGAGCAAGGTGGGCTTGGCTTGACCTATGGCGATCTCATTATTCCTGAAAATGTCGAAATGCTCGAAAAAGCTGATTCCGTCTGCGTTGTCGTTTATTAACGACTTCAGCTGATGTAAGGCAGTTTTCTGGTATTGTGAGTTAAGCTGATCCCGAGCCGAATTTTTTCGGCTCGTTCTGTTTGTCGTATCTGTTTCTTTCATTGTGGATTCCAAATTTTTGTTCGTTGGCCTTGGTAATCCGGGCCGAGACTATCATTTAACACGGCATAATATCGGTTTTTTCTTTGTCGATTATATTGCCGGTGTCAATGGCTTACGGGCTGATATCCTGAAAATGCAGGGATTGTTTTGTCAAGGCCGTACCTATGGTGGCCAGATCTTCTATGTTAAACCACAGACCTACATGAACCGTTCAGGTGATTGTGTCAGGTGCTTTGTTGAGTACTTTAAAATACCTCTGGAGCACGTTCTCGTGCTGCATGATGATATTGATCTGGGGGTCGGTCGGATAAAGATCGTGAGTAAGGGCGGAGCTGGCGGACATAACGGAGTTCGGTCTATTGCTCAGCACCTCGGCACTCAGAATTTTGGGCGGATGAAAATAGGCGTAGGCCGACCGATTATAAATGAGGAGAGGCCAGCGCAACCAGTTGATCAATTTGTGCTGTCGAAAATGTCTGAAGTCGAATTACGTGTGTTTCACGAAAGAGAGAGTCTTGTCGAAGAAGCTGTCGATCTGTTTGTCAGGGAAGGAATCGACGCCTGTATGAACAAAATTAACCGCCGATAAGATATTGGTTTTAGGCTATAGAGAGGTTTGTCCAGCTTTGATGATGAAAAGCGCTAGTCGTTAATAAATATTAAACATACTTTCCGTTACATACAATTTTCTCCCGCCGAGCCTCTATCCATTCTTTGCTAATATTCAAAAAATATGCTACAATAGTATTTTAAGGATATGCAACTCCCCGCTGTATCCGGCCAGCGTCAGTCTACTATCTGTTCTTGGAGGCTCCTGTGTTTTTAGAAGGTGATATGGCAGTATACCCTGCCCATGGTGTAGGGCTTATTGAAGCAATTGAAACGCAAACCATCGGCGGTGTTGGTCAGAGTTTTTATGTGATGAAAATTCTCGATAATGACATGACCATTATGATTCCGACAGCAACTAGTGCCAACGTTGGTTTGAGGGCAATTATCTCTAGCGACGAAGTCGCGAAAGTTATTGAGATTCTCATGGAGCGTGACATTAAGATAACGGCGCAGACCTGGAATCGCCGTTATCGTGAGTATATGGAAAAAATAAAAACCGGTTCTGTCTTTGAGGTTGCCGTCGTTCTCCGGGATCTTTTCCTGCTGAAGGAAGATAAAGATCTCTCTTATGGTGAACGTAAAATGATGGACACGGCTAAGAACCTCTTGGTCAAGGAGTTGTCGCTTGCGAAGCAGATGGAAGAAGAATTGATCGAACAACAGATTCAGAATCTTTTTTGTTAAATATTGAATTATCCCTCTACCCACACTACCAGGTGCCGTGGAAAATAACTTCCAGGATTTGAGAGCACCTCAACTAGGTAAGCCGGGGGCACCTTATTCGGTAGGATCTGAAGAAGCCGGACAACGGCTTGATCATTTTCTTGCCCATAGATATCCTGATCAGTCCCGCTCTTTTCTTTATAAACTGATTGGAAAAGGTGATGTCCTCGTTGGTGGGCAAATCGTAAAGTCCGGTTATCGTTTACGAATTAATGACACGATTGCTGTTGATTTTCCGCTTCCGCAGCCTTCGTCAATTATCCCGGAGCAAATTGATTTCCCTGTTCTTTTTGAGGATGAACATCTTCTGGTAATCAGTAAGCCACCGGGATTGGTTGTTCATCCAGCAAACGGTCATCATAGCGGAACCCTGGTTCACGGATTGCTGTATCGATGCAAGAATCTACCAACAATTGATATCGGTCGTCCCGGCATCGTTCATCGTTTAGACAAAGAGACTTCCGGTGTTATGCTGGTGGCCAAGACTGAACATGCGCTACGGACCCTGATGGGCGACTTCAAGGACAGAAAGATTCAAAAAACATACCATGCGCTGCTCTTGCGAAGTCCACGGGTACATGACGGTCGGATCGTCGCTCCCATCGGGAGGCATCCGGTTGATCGGAAAAAAATGGCGCTTCGTCCTGATCATGGTAAATATGCTGCGACCAGTTGGCATGTCATGGAGTTTTTTTTCAATGGTTGGTGCTTAGCTGAAATCGGCATTGAAACCGGCAGGACGCACCAAATTCGGGTACACATGGCATCCCTGAAGGCTCCTGTTGCGGGTGATCTTCTCTATGGGGGCGCTGTTGACCGAAAAACTGATGTGAAACCATTGCGTCAGATGCTGCATGCTAGCACGCTCCACTTCAGTCACCCTTTTTCAGGGCAGAAACTTTCTTTTACCGCCCCCCTTTGGGAAGATATCCAGTTGCTACTCGACACCTTGCGACGAGGCTCGGCTTGAAGTCTTATCTTCTTGGCGTAACCGGTGGAATAGCATCGGGAAAGAGTAGTGTGTGCCGTCTGCTTTCCAGTTATTGTCAGGCCCCGCTTGTTGACGTCGATCAATGTTGCAGGCGTTTATTGGAGCTTAATCAATCAGGTTGGCTTGCTCTAAGGTCTGTGTTGGGAGATTCTTTTTTTCTGCAAAGTGGTGAACTCGACAGATCTGCATTGCGTGATCATATCTTTTCAGATGCTGATTTTCGCCGGCAGGTTGATGCTATTTTGCATCCTTTGGCTCGCGAGGCAATGCGCAGAGAAGTGGTTCTTTGTCAGGCACCGTTGATTTTGGTTGAAATTCCTCTGCTGTACGAGGCAGGATGGCAATGTGATGTTGATGCGGTGCTTGTGGTGTATGCCCGTCGTGGTGCACAGTGTTGCCGAATTATGCGTCGGGATGGGGTGGAACGGAAGAAGGCAATCCAGGCAATTGCATCGCAGATGAATCTCGGCGAAAAGGCGAAACGTGCGGATTTTATCATTGATAACAGTGGGAGATGGTCCACCACGCGCGAACAGGTTATAGCCTTGGGGATTCAGCTCTCATAACGGTTTCCGGAGAGATTTTGTCAAGAAAGTGCTTGACAGTCGCACTTTAAACAAATAATTAGCTCAGTAACGTCTCAGTAGATCGATTTCTATCAATCGGTTTCTTGTTCTGATATTTCAAAAATATATATATGGTTTGACTGGACGCTCGGCACGCACTGCCCCAACCTGTTGAATCAACTGGATCTCTGTATA
>CAITZN010000238.1 GCA_903896915.1 uncultured bacterium | reverse complement strand
TTCCAGTTGCAGAAATATTTGGTCCTAAACTAATTGGAAATTATGGTGGAAATATTTGCTTAGTCTGCAGATCAGCGACTGAACCACACGAAACATAGCGCGCCCTTTTCAATGAAAACGTGAGATTGCAAGGTGTAGGCCATCAACTTTCTAGGCCCGCTGCACTGGCAACATGCGTGCGCTTCGGCAAGGAAAACACAAGAACCTTTACCAAATCTGCCATGACGCATACTAGCGTGACCGCCATAAAACGCACGGGCAACAGTCGCCAAATACCAACCCCACGTTGCAACGGCAGCATCAACCCTCGCACGATCACATAGGTCACACCCGGCAGAATCGCTACGATCTTGGTCACATGTCCGATATACAGGGGTGAATCCATCCGCCAGTCGGCAATCAGGTAATTCCAATTGAAGGCGATCAAGACGAGCAAGGGATAGAGAACCAGCCACAGAAGCAGTTTCTGGGGAAAGAAATGAGGAAGGTCGCGGGACGCAGTGTAGTTGCGGTACCGTTTTTTCAGCAGCTGTTTCATGTCCGAGCCAATTAGTCCGACATAGTCAACTAAAGCAACTGCTGGGTAAACAATTGGTATTTTTAGTACCTCCAACCTCAAGATCCACTCGGTATCTTCACCAGCCCTGACCCAGTCAATAAACTGACCAGCCCTAGAAAATACCTCGCGTCTGAAAACGGAACCTGGCAGAGTCGTTCGTGGCATTAGTCCGTAGAAACCATCGCGCACTAACCTCTCAAACCTGGTCTCCGCACTGAAACAGGTGGCCCCCAAAACACCGGCGGCACAATGAATAGCGAGCAGGCTTAAAGCCGCTTCAAGCCAACGCGGCCGTGGAATTGTTTGCACATCGATATAGGCAATAAGTTCGCCCTTGGCCAAGCAGAAGCCGATGTTCCGTGCATCACCAGGTAGGGCACGCTGACGTTGCTCATAAATCAATATAATGTCGCTGCCAGCGCACAGCGCTGTGATTTCCGAAGGACATACACCACATTCGTCTGACGAATCGACAATCACGATTTCAACAGGCTTAACCGTTTGGTAACAGACGGCACGCACGACGTATAGCAATTCGCGGTGACCATGGTTACTAGGGATAACTACAGAAATATTGGGAACATGGGACATGAGGCATTGCTCCGCGAATAAAAAGCACTCAGCGCGGTCGGGAAGTTTATCGAACGGTTCTTTTGTATAAATCCAAAACCTTGAGGGAGGTTGAAGCGCATGAGAAATTGTCCTCCATAAAATGCCGCGCCGCTCGCCCCATTTTTTGAGACGCAGTTTGCTTCGTTACATAAGGTATGATCTTCTCCGCCAGATCGCTCGGGTCATCTGATTGAAATAGAACGCCCGTCCTACCGTCATCAACCAACCAATCTGTAACGCCTGGAAGATTTGTAACAACACAGGGAATGGCACATGCCATGGCTTCCAACAGAGCATTGGGCAAGCCCTCCCGCATACTCGGCAGAACAAAAACATCGGCAATTTTCATGTACTCATCAACATGCATCGTCCTCTCTACAAAACGAATAAACGGAAGAATTCCTCGCTCAACGGCGTCCTGTTTTATTGTTTCAACAATCTCGTTATCTACTTCAAAATGATTCTTCGTAAGCCCTATGAGTATCAGCTTTGCACAAATATTCTGCTC
>CAITZN010000237.1 GCA_903896915.1 uncultured bacterium | reverse complement strand
TTCATGCGATAGCCGAACGGATCGGCGAACGCCGATACGTTCAGAAGAGAAGCACTACCTGAACTTTCCACATCCAGCATATAGGAGAGCATATATTGCTCACGGAGTTTGTCGTGCTGGTCAAGCAGGCTTCCCTGTTCCGGTGTTCGTTTCAGATGAAGATTGTTAAGGGCATCTTCGTAGCTTTCTAAGCGGATGTATTTGAACAGGTGGCTGAAGCCTTCACGTGAGACTGGTTTACCGTTATTCCAGTCTTTGGAATAGATGACCTTCTGGATGCGGGGTTTAAGTACAGTGTCAAAATGATCTCCCATTTCAACGAGGATAAACTTTCGGTTGCCATGATCTAAACGGTTCTGATTAATAACGTAGTCCGTTCTGTCAATTCCTTATCCGAAGAATACGCCCGGTGCATCATTTTTGATTATTCCTACAAGTTTTTTCACGGCGACGATTACGGCAAGCATTACGCTATCCTTAATCTTGCAAAAGATGACAACGAAACCGTTCGTCAAAGCTATCTAACCGCCTGCCTGCTGGCATACTATCAACAGCAACGCCTCTATGCCGACAAGGAACAGGAGTTTGCACCGTATCTGCTGGAAAGCCCGCTATGGGTCTTTGTCGGAGGCAGTGTCAATGCCGTGCGCACAGAAAACAAGAGGAAAGTGTCTGACGTAGTTGACATCCTTTTGTTCCTGAAGGGGTTCGTGACGAACAGGCTGGAAAGCATTGCCATCCTGAAACGGCTTATGGAAGGAACTGCTGGACTATTGGACGACAAGGGACAGGATATCTTCCGTAAGGCATTTGACTATCTGCACACCACAATAACAGCGCCGGAAGAACTTTATCGCTCCATCCTTGCCACCATGTTTAATTGCCCTGTCGATGGTGCTGAACTGCATCTGGAAAACCTGAAAGGGGTCGGCGGTGAAATCGGCTTAAAGATGGGGGATAACGACCGCTTCGGTGTTATAAATGTCGGTGATGATAGTGCCCTGTTGAAGTTGTGCGAAGAGCACGGTTTCTCCATAAACGATAAATAGTTTTGTCAGAAACGTTGAATATTTCCGCTACCTGTTGAGCGTTGAGATATTCGCCCTGAAGCTGATTGATAGCATATTTTGTTTTATTTTTTAGACATTCAACGAGCATTGGCAGGAGACGAACCGCAATTTTGTCAGCAAGAATGTCCATTTCCTCTTCACTAAAACTTGTTGCAGTGGTTGGCATATAAAACCTTGCTTCATGTGATTTGCAAACATATCTCGAAAGCCCGCCAGTTGTCCATTCGTAATTGAGCACCAACAGACTCTTCAGGCATTTTCAACAAATCTGAATTCGCATTATTGACGTTTACATTGGCTAACGCATACGTTAGTATGCTTCGAGTTTTTGGCGGGAGATATTTTAATGAAAACTGCAAAGTGCAAAAACATAGTGAATGTTGATTCAAATGACAAGGCGGTTCAGGTTTTAAAAGCCGAACTTGCCAAGCGTGGAATCTCATACCAAAAGCTTGCCGATCTGCTGAACGAACAGGGCGGGTATCGCCTCACCAAGCCAGCTCTTGATAACAGAATGGCTCGTGGGGGGTTTTCTGCCGACTTCTTTCTGGATTGCCTGCGTGCTATCGGATGCGTGGCTTTGACTGTCCAGCCGACAGCGAAAGTTGCTCATGAGGATAGCAAGTGACTCTCACTCCAAATGTCTATAATGCCGAACTGACTGGCGGTTCTCTATTGCTTCGGGAAAGCCGTGAAATTGTAAAGCTATTGCTTCGGGAACCAGATGCAAAGGAATGGCATCGAACACTTGTCGTTGAAAACGTCTTGCAAAAGACTTCCCCCGCAACCGCAAAGCGAATGGCGTCACTTATCCGAAAACGCCTGGAGCTAATGCCTCGTGGGTTATGGGACATGGTGGCAAACGGCACAACGGAAGTTGCCACTCAATCCCTTCTGGCTTCTGCAATTAAGCACAGTCGTCTGCTG
>CAITZN010000236.1 GCA_903896915.1 uncultured bacterium | reverse complement strand
TTAGAGGTCGGATTGGAAAGAGAAAAAATAATGGGCCGTTCGTTAATCCGGGCCATGGTTTCCAGGATCTCCGGAGTGAATCGCTTGGGTTGTCCGGAAACGCCGATAATCGCCTGCGGTCCCAGCATCTCGATGGCAGCGTGAAAATCGGCAACAGGCGGATGATCGTGGGCATAGAGGAGCTTATGACCGGTGAGATCGGTACGACTCTTGACGATTAGTCCCTTGGAATCGACGTACCAACAGCAGAGGCGGGCCTCCTCTGGGGAAAGCCCCTCCTCGACAAGGGCGGAAACCAACAACCCGCCAGTGCCAAGGCCAGCCTCCCCGGCGCCAAGAAAGAGAAAGCGCTGGTCTTTAAGTTTGCCGCCGGTAAGGCGAAGGGCCGAAAAAATACCGGCCACAGTTACTGCGGCGGTTCCTTGGATATCGTCGTTAAAACAGCAGACCTGATCGCGGTACTGCTGGAGAAGACGAAAGGCATTGCGATTGGCAAAATCTTCGAACTGAATGAGTGCTCCGGGAAAGACCTGCTGCACGGCTAGGATGAATTCTTCGATCATCTCGTTGTACAGTTCGCCGCGAATGCGTGGGTGCTGCAAACCGATGTAGAGTGGGTCATTCAAGAGCCGCGCATTGTCCGTACCCATATCAAGGGTAACAGGCAAACTCAGGGATGGATGAATACCGGCGCAGACCGAATAGAGGGCCAGTTTGCCCACTGGAATACCCATACCGTCGGCGCCGAGATCGCCCAGACCCAAAATGCGCTCGCCGTCCGTTACTACGATCACCCGAACATTGTTATATGGCCAGTTTCCGAGCAATTCTGCCACCCTGCCCTTGTCACGAGCGGTGATGTAGATGCCGCGCGGCCGCCGGAAGATATGGCCGAATTCGAGACAGGCCTGGCCCACGGTGGGCGTGTAGACGATAGGCATCAGTTCTTCAATATTGTCGAGCAGCACTCGGTAAAACAAGGTCTTATTACGGTCCTGGAGAGCGATAAGATAGACATAGCGTTCGATATCGGTCGATTGCTTGCGCAGGTTCTCCAGTATCCGCTGCACCTGCTCGTCGATGGTATGAACCCGGGGCGGCAGGAGGCCTGTTAACCCCAAAGCCTCCCGTTCTTCCAGGGTGAATGCCGAGCCTTTGTTCAAGCTCGGATCGCGGAGCAGGGCGATGCCGGTAGGCAGGCCGACAAGACGGTTGCGCGCACGCTCCCTGGCTGCGGTATCGGTGATCGCGGTCTTTTTCAGCATGGACTGGAGATTGATGTGGCTGAGGAATCGCGACAGGGTTTCGCCATCAACCAGGTCTTTTTCGAAGCGGATGAGCATCTCATCCTTTTCATGGACTATTTTGTACATAACAACCCCTTCTCTCGTGTATGGCGTAAATGCCATGCTGTGCCTGCCGCCGTCTGCTGTGACAACGCAATCTGCATTGTCTGCAAACGGGTAGCAATAGAACCGATTCCTGAAGCATTACAAACCGCTGTCCCCCCTGTCAAGGCTATCCAGACTGGAACCAGTTCATTGTCAGGACAGACGGCAATATCAAAATAATGAAAAAACCTTTCTCAAAAAAGGGTTTGCTGCGGGGTGCGACAGGAGCGCATTGTTCTCAAGGTGATGGACTCCCTACCGGTCAAGGCACTGGCTAGAAGCAGCGCATCAGGATCGTGGGACGCGAAATTTTGCGCCACAACCCGCTTGCTGACATTTGCGTAACAGTACCGGCATCCGTGCGGACAGGTATTGTAGGCACCGATGTCAATGCTGGCCACGCAGCCACAACCCGGCCTCTGGCCACTATCTTTTTTGATGCGGACCGGGTGTCCCAGAATCGATGCCAGCACTCGGTCGTCAACACATCGGGCCGCCTCGATCCCACATTGCTCGTGGAGAAAACTATCGCAGCAGGCGCTGAGCTGCATCCCATATGTATTGGCAATGGCAGCAAGCCGGGAAACGAACCGTATCTTCTCCGCATCATCGATCGCCTGCAGTGCAATACCCTGCATATTACGTTTGCATTTCTCGTACAGGCTCAAAAAACTAATCGTGCATCTGCGGGTAGAACCATGCAGTTGGCTGGCCAGATCCTCGAACCAATGGAGATGGTCGGCAGGAGGAAAGTCCGGGGTGAAGAGAATCGGATCAAATCGCCACAAGACCCTTTCCGGCCCGATACGTTGTGCTAATTCTTGAAAGACAGCAATGCGTTCAGCTTTCGACGGAATATTTTTCTCGAGGCTCTGGTCATAAGCAGTAATTGTAAATTGAAAATAGAAGCGATGGCCCAGCCGATGGATTTCCTCGAGACACGGCAGCATCGGGGCTGGGTTTTTGGTCCAGAAAACAATGCCGTCTACGATCTGCGGGTCAAGGGAAACCTGCGAGACCTGATTGGGGTTAAAAGGGTTGCGCACCAACACAGACCCCTGTCGCAAACGGTTCAGCAACCAGTCCGTATAAAATGCCGGAATATCGGTCCGCCTGCTGGCACTGATTATCATCGTCTTTCTCTGCCTTGCTGTTCTTCTAAAATGAGAGAAGTATCCTTCTCCTGTACCTTGTCGATGAAAGTAATTACCTGATTTTCATAATTATGAGTTGACTCGGCATCGCCAAAAAGTTAGCTTCATTATAACAATCTCTATTCAATTAGCTAGTTATCTTAGCAGCCTTCATCTATCTATTCCCACGGAGTAGCACTGTTTCTCCACCTCTATATTAAAACACTACTATGAAAAAACAACTCCTTGAGCTTCTCATCTGCCCGCTCTGCCTCCCCTTTGAATACTCGTTGGTTGCAGATATCCGCGAGGAAGACAAGAGCGACATCGAGACCGGCTCTCTGCATTGCCCGCACTGTGCAGCCCAATTCCTCATAACCGAAGGCGTGGCGCTTCTCGACCCCTACAGCGCAGACAGCCAGCAACCCACGAACAAATATGAGAATATGGAAGTGGTGTCGTCCTACCTGTGGAGCCATTATGGCGAACTGTTCGACGATCCACATGCCTCGCAGGCCTATGCAACCTGGGCAGAATTAATCAACCCACAGGGCGGCATCGCCCTCGATGCAGGAGGTGCGGTAGGCCGCTTCACCTTTGAGATGAGCAACCGCTGCGACTTTGCCATCGGCATCGACACCTCGCATGCCTTCATCCAGGCAGCGAGAAGACTCATGCGGCAGCGCTCTCTGGCGGTTCGTCTCAAAGACGAGGGCTTGCTGCACCACGAAGTCACTATCAATTTGCCTGATGCATGGCACAGCGACAAGGTTGAGTTTGTTGTGGCTAATGCCCTGGCCCTGCCCTTCCGGAAAAAATCCATTGCCGTGTTCTCCTCGCTCAACCTGGTGGACAAGGTTCCCTCGCCCTTGAAACATCTGCAGGAAATGAACAGGGTCACCCGCGGCAGCGGAGCCCAGTTCCTGCTCTCGGATCCATTTTCCTGGTCAAACGAGGCTGCCCCTGTTGACCAATGGTTGGGAGGCAAGGCGGAAGGACCTTATGCTGGCAAGGGGTTGGCTAATGTGGCGACACTGCTGGCAGGTGGCCAAAACGATTTGGGCCCAGTCTGGCAGGTGGGCGAGCCAGGCAGCGTGTGGTGGAAAATCAGGACCCACACCAACCATTACGAACTCATCCGCAGCTGTTTTGTCCATGCCTGCCGATAGGAGAAGACGATGATCATCGATACTGTGTGCCGTTTCTGTTCCTCCTGCTGTCCCATCGAAGCCGAGGTGGTCGACAACCGCCTGGTTGCCGCCTGGCGCAAATCCTTTCTCGACTCCGCAAAACGGCTCTCCTGCGCAAAACTTGCCGCAGCCCCGGATATAGTCTATTCCCCAAAACGATTGACCACGCCCCTGATCAAAAAAGACGATGGCTCGGGCTTTCGGGAAGCCTCCTGGAACGAAGCGCTTGAGCTGGTGGCGACCCGATTTCTGCACCACAAAGAGACCTCGGGGGCGCAGTCGGTTGCCTGGTTGCGCGGCATGGCTGCAGACTGGGGGGCACCCTGGGATTACCCTAACCGGCTGATGAATCTTTTCGGCTCTCCCAACACCATCGGCAACGGCTCGATCTGTTTTGTCGCTCGCGACTTTGCCCACTCCTACACCTACGGCGCCATGGCTTTCCCGGAGGCAAAGAGCGCCAAGTGCATCATTGTCTGGGGCAAGAACGACGGCAACACCGCCCTGGGTGCAGCCGAAGGTATCCACTGGGCCCAGGAACACGGGGCAACGCTGATCGTCATCGATCCCGTGCAGACCGCACTTGCCCGTAAAGCGGACCAATGGCTGCAGATCAAGCCCGGCCATGACGGTCTATTGGCCATGGCGATGATTCACGAAATCATCACCGAAAACCTCTATGACGCCGATTTTGTCGAACACCACACCACCGGCTTTGAGGAGTTGAAGAAAGTGGCTGCCCAGTACACTGCCGAGGTGGTTGCCGAATCGATCTGGCTGACGGTTGCGCAGATTAAACAGCTGGCCCGTCTCTACGCCACCACTAAACCGGCCGCCATCATCGACGGCAACGGTCTCGATATGCACAGGGAGGTCTTCGACACCACCCGCGCCATTGCCATGCTCCGGGCCCTGACCGGTAATCTCGATAAACCGGGCGGTGACGTCCTGCCTCAGCCCATCCCGGTGCGCAACATCCAGCTGAAGGAACGTTTACCCGAAGGATTGCTGC
>CAITZN010000235.1 GCA_903896915.1 uncultured bacterium | reverse complement strand
GCATCGCGGGCATTGATACAGAGATTTGTCAAAATTTGTTCCACCTGGGTGGGGTCGATCCTGACCGGCCACAGGCTGGTCCCCGGCATCCAGGCCAACCGGACATGCTTACCGATGAGATAACGAAGCATCTTGAAGAGTTCCTCGATCGTTTCGTTGATATCAAGGACACGCGGAGCGATTATTTGCTTGCGGGCAAAACCGAGGAGTTGCTGGGTGAGATCTGCTGAATGTTGCGCCGCCTTTTTGATCGTACGCAGCGCTTCGTCAAGCTTCGATCCTGCCTCCACATATTCTTCGGCCAGTTCTGCCGTGCCCAGGATGATACCGAGCATGTTGTTGAAATCGTGCGCCACTCCGCCCGCCAGCCGCCCAACAGATTCCATCTTCCTGGCCTGCGCCAACTGCGCTTCACTCTCCCGCAAGGCCAACATCGCCATTTTTCGCTCGGTAACGTCATCTATCACCAGGCGGTACTCAAGGCGGCCGCTAACATGCGGCATGACGGTGCCCACCAGGTGCGCCCAGAATACCTTTTTGTCCGCTTGCTGCATCCGCAGCTCACATCCCTGCGGTTTATCGGTCTCGGTAAGTTTTTGTATATGCAGGTAATAAAGGTCCTGGTCTTCTTTGAAAATAAACCGGGTGAAGGGCTTTCGGTTCAAGGTGCCTGGTGCCACGCCCAGCAGGCTTGCCATGGTGCGGTTACTTTCCAGGAACAGCCCCCTGTCGTTAAGGGTGCAATAGCCGACCGGTGCGTGATCGTACAAATCGGCATAACGCGACCGCTCGACATCCAGATTTTGCTGCGCCCTGCGCAGTTCCTCGTTTTGCAGAGCCAACTCGACCTGATGCACTTCCAGTTCGTGGATAATCTGCTGGATTTTCTTAGGGGGCAGGGCTTCGATGGTTGCCAGCGGCAGCGTGGAGACCTTTCCAGTTACTTTTTCGGCCCGGATGCGCAGAGCCGGGCGCAGCGGACTTGAGCCGTCCCGTTCAGCCTGGAATGCAGTGGGTTCAGTATGCTTGTCGGTATTGGTCATCGTGAGATTTGCCCCTTAATGTGTATTGCCACCTTCCTTCCGTTCTGTCGTCGCTACCGCATAAATTATTCCGGCCTTATTCACCAGGGGTGTGGCGGTTATCCGAACCTCCTCGATAGCGCCATTTTTTGTAATTCGTTGGGTGCGGTAGGGTTTGAGGATCTCAGTTTTGCTCAGTTGCTGCACTGTGGCCAAAGCCTCTTCTCGCAATCCTTCCGGGGTAAGATCACGAATGTTCATTGTCAGCGCCTCTGCCTCGCTCCACCCGTATATCCGGGTTGCCGCAGGATTCCAGGCCAGGATGCGGCCTTCTAGATCATGGACCGTGATCGCATCATGAGCGTCCTGGACAACGACGGCCAGACGGCTCAGCGCCACCTGCGCTTCTTTCAGCTCCGTGGTGTCTTCAAAAGTGATCACCGCGCCCTCAATGACGTTATCGAGGGTACGGTAGGGTTGAATACGCATGGTATACCACCTGCCCTCAGGGGTCTGGACCTCGACCTTTTTGGCAACCAGGGTCTGCAGCACCTCCTGTGTATCCGTCTGCAGCTGGTCGTAGCCCACCAGATTGGAGGCGAGGTGGCCGACGGGACGCCCGATATCACTGGGGATAAGGTTGATGATCCGGGTAGCGGCTGGGGTGTAGCGCAGGATGCGCAGCCCGTGATCCACAAAGACCGTCCCGATGCCGGTACCCGCCAGCAGATTGTTCATGTCGTTGTTGGCCCGCGAAAGATCCACCACCTTAGTTTGCAGTTCGGCGTTGACCGTGGCCAGTTCCTCGTTGATCGATTGCAATTCTTCTTTCGAGGTTTCCAGCTCTTCATTGGTGGATTGCAGCTCTTCGTTGACCGATTGCATCTCCTCGTTCGAAGATTTCAGCTCTTCGTTGGAAGTTTCCAGCTCCTCAGTGGTGGCTTGGAGATATTCTTCCTTGGCGATCAGCTCCTGCCTGAGCGTGTCGAAGCGGGCGTCGGCGGTGGTCTCAAGGCTCCCCTCTCCTGCGGTGCTTGGGTCGGCTGCCAGCTGGGTTTGTTCAGGGTCAAAGGGGGGCGCTTCCTCCAGGATGACCAGGAAGAGGAGTTCTTCAGGCGTCGAAGTGGGGTTGGTCACCACCGGGCCAACGGTGAGGTGGACGGGGGTGAAATCGCCGTTGGTCTTAACCCGCAGATCAAAACGCCGCACAACTGTCTTGTCCACAGCCGCCTTGTGCAGAGCCAGGGTCAGGTCACGCCGCAAGCCTTCGCGGGCCATCTGTAAAATGTTGTTGATACCGGCCTCGCCGGGGGTAGGTTCCAGATACATTCCGGTTCGACCGTGCAGATAGAGGATATCGCCGAGTTTGTTGACCAGCGCCGCAGCAGGGGCGACTTGCTGCAACAGGGCCTGCTCGGTCAGCTCACGGAGCGATACTTTTACCGGCACGATCTTGTTTGCAGCCGTTGGTAAAGGCATCGCCAGGGTATTGATCGGTGTCATGGTGGCCAAAGAGCGGCTCAACGCTGTGCGCTGGACGCTGTGTGCATCGTTTTTACGTTGGTACACCTTGGCTTTGCGGTCCAGCAGGGCAAATTGTTCGCTCAAATCTCCAACCGTCTCCGAGGTCCCCAGAAACAGAAAGCCATCTTGGTTCAAGGCGTAGTGGAAGAGGAGGATCAGCTTTTTTTGTAACGCTCCCCCCATATAAATGAGCAGGTTCCGGCAACTGATGAGGTCGATTTTGGAGAATGGTGGATCTTTGATAACGTCCTGCTCAGAAAAAATTAGCAGGTCGCGGATGTTTTTGTGAATGCGGTAGGTCGTGCCGTCGTGATGTCTGGTGAAAAAGCGGGCTAATCGTTCTGGCGAGATATCATCGGTAATGCTGGCCGGATAGCTGCCTGTCCGGGCCGTGCTGATCGCCCTATTGTCGATGTCGGTGGCAAAGACCTGCACCTTGAAGTGCAGTTTCAGCTTCTCCAGATATTCCTGTAGGAGTATGGCGATGGAGTAGGCCTCCTCGCCGGTGGAACAGCTGGGCACCCAGACGCGGACGGCGGAGCCCGGGGGCTTGTCGGCAAAGAGCTGGGGTATGACCTGTGCCTCGATGATCTGAAAGGCCTCTTTGTCTCGAAAGAAACTGGTCACACCGATCAAGAGGTCGCGAAAGAGTGCTTCCACCTCGGTCGGTGTTTGCTGCATGAGTTTCACGTACCCATTCATTGTTTCGATCTGGTGGATGGCCATGCGCCGATCGATGCGTCGGTGGATGGTGCTTGGCTTGTATTGAGAAAAGTCGTGGCCGGTCTGGGCGTGCAGCAGAATAAAAACCTTGTTCAACATATTCTCTGCTTTGAGCGACGAGGCCGTGACAGACTTGGGCGGTCTGCCAAAGGTATGGGCTGTATAGGCCTGAAGATGGGCCGGCATCTCGGCGGGCGGGAGTTCGTAATCCACCAGTCCCGTGGCGATGGCGTTGCGCGGCATGCCATCGAATTCGGTGGATTCCGGGTTCTGTGCCATGATCATGCCGCCTTCGCCTTTGATGGCGCGAATCCCTAGGGTGCCATCACTGCCGGTGCCTGAAAGCACGATGCCGATAGCCCGTTCCTGCTGATCTTGGGCCAGGGAACGGAAGAAAAAGTCAATGGGGAACCGCAGACCGCGGGGGGCTATGGGCTCTATCAATTGGAGTGTCCCGTTGAGCAGAGCCATGTCACGGTTGGGCGGGATAATGTAGGTGCAGTTCGGTTTGACCACCATCCCGTCGGTCACCTCGAAAACCTGCATGCGGGTATAATGGCGGATGAGATCGGCGAGGATGCTTTTGTGATCCGGCGACAGATGCTGGACCAGGACAAACGCCATGCCAGGGTCAGTGTCTGCAGGTATGCCGGAAAAGAAGGCTTCAAAGGCCGCTAGGCCTCCGGCGGACGCCCCGATGCCGATGATCGGGAAAGAAAGTGCTGATGGCTCGTCCGGCTTGGCGGGCGGTTTCTGGGGCCTTTGTCTGGCTATCTTCTTAATATTTCCGGTCATAGCGTTTTCTCCCTCTTATTATAATAGGAGGAGAATGCGTTATCCGTCAAACAATTTTGTGAGAGAGGGGAGGGGGGGGACAGGG
>CAITZN010000234.1 GCA_903896915.1 uncultured bacterium | reverse complement strand
TGACGAGGCGAGGGGAGTTGGTAAAAGAGATTACTGCCGGATTGGATAAAGTTAACAGCAAGGGATGGCAGAAAAAGGAATTTCTCGCCATTTGCGATGAGTTGTTGAACAGGGCAGTTCTCCAGGCTGACCAGGAAGCAGCTATTGCGGCCTTGCAGGTCGCCCTGGCAACAGATATGAGCGCGGTGGCGGCAAAGGGAACAGAGACGCCAAAGCCGATGCGGGCGGCTTGGCTTGCCGCTCGATTCAAGGTTTTGCAGAAAGTAGGAGATTGGGTTCAGTTACGTCACCCAGGAACCCCTGGTTTGAGTAATAGCCGTGCGGAAATTGGCACTATCATGGGGAAGGCATGGGGCAACTGTCTGAAATTCTGGGCTGAAAGGTTGGTCGATGTGGATCCGGCCAGCGGGATTCTGAAGACCAGCAGTTGGCCGGCCTTCCGAAAAGAAGTTCTCGCCCGGCGGGGCGCTTTTATAGATCTTGCTGCCTGGCCCTTGAACGCCTTTTTTGAATATATGGCCTACAAGGATGTCCAAGAGGTCAAGGATATCATGAACAATGCCGGGCTGAATCCCACCGCCTCCAGCGAAGTGATGGCACTGGAGCAGAAGGTGGTCAACACAAGCAGTGTATATGCGGCCACCCGGTTCTTACCGCAACTGAATGAAGCACAGAACATCTTCAGCGCTGTAGTCGAGAATCTTACTGACGATTCGCGAGAGTCCATGCAGATGTTGAAGAGCGCTAAACCTGGAGAAAAGGTTTCCATGGATAACTTGAAAGCTTTGGGAGATTTCCAGAAACGCATTGGCCGAGATCCGGCCGGGCGGAATGAACCCATGGCATTGCGATTAGTGAAAATTGAAGACCATGCCTTGAGTTTGCTTCAAAAAGGTTTTACCGCCGGTTCTGGCAAAGACTTACACGATTTTGTCAATACCTGGCGGCCGCGTCTTGGTAATAAATTTCCTTTCGGGAGCCGGAGCAACTGGAGCGGCAGTGATGCAGTCGACAATACTATCAGGAAACTGGCGTTTAGCACCGCAACCAAAGGCGATCTGCAGGATTTTTTCTTCGCACCGGGCAATGGGCTTGAGGCCTTTGCCAAAAAATATAACATGCTCGATCCTGGCGCCTCTCCGGCGGATGATGCGGCTTCCCCTTTAGGCCAGGCTGACAAAGTATTTTTGAAAAAATGTCTGGCATGGCGTAATTTTCTCTTTGATAAAGATGGAAAGCCTCGCAGCCATCAGGTCAGAATTACCCTGGATGATGATCAGGGGAAAAGCGGTTCAAGCGCGCAAAAATATTTTACGCAACTGAACATTACCGGGCTGGAGAATGATAAGGACAAGTCAGTCCGGCTTCGTTTCAGTGGACAGAAGTTCAAAACCGCCACCGTTAATTGGGAAATTGGTTCGAATCCTGAGATTATAATGGAGGCAAAAAACGAAGAAACAGGCCTTGCCTCCGCGATCAAAATCAGTGGTGGCAACCTCGTGTTTCCTGCTTATGTTCTTTGGGAAGGTAAAAAGGAAAGTAGTAGTTCTTCCAGTGAGTTGCGGTTCAACATGCTTTTCCCGAAAGGTGCTGCGGAGGCAACTGCCAATGTACCGGAGAAAGGTGTCAGCGCTTCGCACTTCGAGGTGCCGGTTACCATTTCCTGGGATCAGGCTTTGCCGGAAAACATACAGTGGTCTTCCAGGTGATGGTGTTGGGTAGCGGCAGAGCACATATTTAAGCGGATACGAAGCACGTCTCCGGAAAAGATCGCATCCAAGGAGAGGGGGAGGAGTGGTGGAGGGGAGACGATGCTGGGCATCCTGAAAAAATTTTTCCCAGGAAAAACGGACTATCCTGTTGAAACATATGGAAAACTGCCATGTTACAAGGATTACATCAGTGTCGTCATCACCGAAGGTGCCGTGCAATGGCGGACTTGGCTGCTCGATAGTTTTCAGGGCAAGATCATGCCTCCTGAGGGTAAATGGTATTTTATTTACCAGCATCGAAAAGGTGCAGACCCGGTTGTCGGAGTTATTCAGGCAAGTTCAGATGGACTTCGACAGTTTCCTTTTTCCCTGTTTACGGTTTGTAGCCGGGGAAGTGGCAAGGGGGGGCTTTGTTCTCAACCGATGGCGGTTTCGATTTGGCAGCAACTTGAAGATATGTATCAGCCGTTGATCGGGGTTGGGGACATCCAGGATTTTTATGCCCAATTGTATGGCAAAAAGGTTTTACCCCCGACGGGGAAGGATAGAAATTGCACGAATGAACTCGAGTTTTCTTGCAACCGCGAGGGCGAATGGCCCCAGATGCTGGTCGCTGACACGAGAGACGCCGGAATGCTGTATCTGGTCAAGGATGGCAAGACAACCAATGAGGAATTCGCACGGAATTGGCAGGGTTTGATTGGAACTAACGCCGTCATGCAGACGCCCTGTTCCACTCAAGAAGACATGACCGAACCCATGGGGTATTAGTAGATGGTATTCATCAGGGGCTGAGTCTGAGAAAGGGCTCCTGCTACATAGCGCAGGATAGGGGATTGGAAAGAATAACTTTCAGGGTAGGTGCCAAGTGAAGATAAAGGATCTCATCAAAGAAGGTAAACTTGCTGAAGCCCGTGCAGAACTGGTTGCCGCTGTTAAAACTCATCCTGGTGACACGGCCAGCAGGACGCTGCTCTTTCAGGTTCTACTCTTTTTAGGAGAGTGGGATAAGGCTCAGCGGCATCTTGAGATGCTTGCTGCCGGAGATGTACAGACCTCGGTCGGGATCGCACCGTATGAAAATCTACTCAAATGTGAGCGTGAGCGGTTAGATGTGGCATTAGGGAAAACGCTACCTTCGTTTTTGCCCGCAACACCAACCTATTTTGAGGACTATCACAAGGCCTGCCTGCAGTTGCAGTCCAACCTCGACGGCAAGGGGCAGGAGATCTTCGAGGCAATGGCGTCGCAGATTCCTCAGGTTACCGGAACGGTCAATGGTGCCGAGTTCTCAGGAATGCGGAACACTGATGATGTGCTGGCCTTTGCGCTGGAGGTGTTCGCCCATGACCGCTATGTCTGGGTACCTTTTGAAGCTATCCGGGAAATCATCATTACGCCTCCCCAAACACTACTTGATCTGATGTGGATTTCTGCCTCTATTACCACCTGGAGCGGATTGTCGATGAACGGTTATCTGCCGGTATTGTATCCCGATTCATGGAAACATGACAACGTGCAGGTTAAAATGGGCCGGATGACCGACTGGTTTACTCCATCAGGCAGTTGTGTCAGGGGGGCTGGGCAGCAGGTTTTTGTCTTCGGCGATCAAGATATCTCCATTCTTGAGTTGCAAGACGTCCAATTCAAGATGGTTGCTCCAGAAATTCCGCAATCGGTTGATTAAAGGGAGAAATAATGACAAGAGCAATCGATATTGATGCCATACTAGCCCCTTTGCCGGGAGATAACCCCGCCGGAACAGACATGCGTTATTTGCCTCTGTACGACGAGCTCAAAGAGGCGCGTCGAGCCGACGATCTGCTGGATAGGGGGGATTGGAGTAGGGAATTAAAAACCGCCGATTGGGATAAAGTTATTTCGCTCTCAACTGAGGCATTGTCGACGCAGACAAAGGATCTGCAAATCGCGGCCTGGCTCATGGAGGCCTTGATCAGGACGGAGGGA
>CAITZN010000233.1 GCA_903896915.1 uncultured bacterium | reverse complement strand
TCATCGACAATCAAGATCTTGTATCGATACATCATTATTCCTCGGCCCGATGAATAGGAAATTTCAAAATAAACGTCGTACCCTTACCCTCTTCACTGCGTACCCCCACCGAGGCATTGTGTTGTTCCAGAATTTTGTGGACAATAGGTAGTCCCAGCCCGGTGCCATCCGGCTTGGTGGTGAAAAAGGGGTCAAAAATTCGGGAAAGGTTTTCCGGGGAGATGCCAACGCCATAGTCGGTAAAATGCAGCAGGGCATGTTCGCCCTTTTTTTTGGCGTCTTTCTCGATCAGGCTTTTTATGTTGATAGTGCCACCTTCTGCCATGGCCTCCATGCCATTGAGCAGCAAATTCACAAACACCTGCTGGATCTGATGCGCATCAAAGATGACTTCAGGAAATGGATCCTGCATATGAACGGCAACATCAACGCCATTTTTTTTGAGTTGCGAGTCCATCAAGGCGATCGAGTCTTTGAGGACGCGGGGAATATAATCTCTTTTCAGAGAAGGACGCGACGGTTTAGCAAAATCCAGCATCCCTTTCACCAGAATTCGAATTCGATCAATACCTTCCTGGGTATCATCAATCAGGCTCCTGGTGGCCTCGGTCATAACTAATTTTTTGGCCAGCAACTGCACGTTAAAGTTGATACTGGTGAGGGGATTTCTGATTTCATGCGCTATGCCGGCGGACAATTGCCCCAGAGAACTCAGCCGGTCCATTCGTCTGATTAGCTCTTCGGTTTTTTTCTCTTCGGTCAAATCCCGAATAATGACCATCGCTCCGATCAGGTTCCGTTGATGATTTTTCAGCAGGGAAGAGGTGATGCCAAAAATGGCTGTGTCCCCTTCTTTTCCAGTCTTCTTGATTTCTTTGTAGTCGACAACCGTATGGTGATCAAGAGCCAGGTCGATGATCTGGATAATGTCTTCCTCAAAGATATCGGCAGCCCTACGGCCGAGGACATCTGCACGTTTTAAATGGAAAATTTCTTCGGTTCTCCGGTTGATTGAGGAGATTTCTTTTTTTAAATTGATGGAAACAACACTGTTGGGGGAACTTTCAAGGATGTCTTCCCTGAAATTTCTCTCGGTCATAACCTGCCCATACAAACGAACATTTTTAATCAGGCTTGCGGTGTGGCCGGCAAAAATCATCAATAATTTCAGGTCATCATCAGAAAATGCTCCCCGGTTTTGGCTGTCGACATTCAGGACTCCTAAAACACGTTTTTCACTGATAAGGGGGACTGCGAGTTGCGAGGCCACCCCTTCTGTGATTTCCAAGTATCTGGCATCCTGATGTACATCGCTGACCAAGAGAGGAATCCCGTTTTCTGCCACCCAACCGATGATACCTGTACCAACTTTAAGCCTGAATTTTACGACATCCAAATTCCCGTACCCATTCCGGGATGCGATTTTAAGCTGTTTGCTGTCGTCATCCATCAAAAACAGCGTGCAACTCGAGGCTTTGGTGATTTTCAGCGCACTGGCACTGATCACATTGAGTAATTTTTGGAGGTTAAAAGTCGAGCTGGTTTTTTTGCCGATGGTCTGCAGGGTCAGGAGTTGTTTGATCTTTTTCTGGTTCTGCTCCTGCAATCTCGCATTTTCAATAATAATGCTGGCCTGATTGGCAAAGGTGGTAAAGGCGTTGATATCTTTCCGGGTCAATTTTAGTTTGATGGCATCTTTATCAGCCGTTATCAAACCGATGATATCTCTCTTTATTTTCAACGGTACGGCAATGGTGGAAACCCGTCGCATAATCCGACAGACTTTCAGGTCGGTCGGGGTGACTCTTGGGTCGCTAAGATAGTCTTTGACGAAGGTTGTTTTTCCGTATCTGGCTACTCGTGTTTCGACGCAGTCGTGATAATCCAGGCGATACGGAAAACGGAGCGCCCTTTCCGAATCCTCAGGACTGAATCCGTGGATATAGCGGCATTCCAGCAGACCTCTGTCCTTGTCGGCCAGAAATATGGCTAGCCGAGTGAAGCCGAACACCAGGGAGGTCTCTTTGACAATTGAAGTTAAAATTGTATCAAGCGAGATGGGACGGGTCAAGAGACTGCTGATTTTATGAATCGAAGCCAAGAGCTTATCCTTGGTTTTTAAATCGGCCATGTACGAGGTGAGGTTTGCTCGCACTGCTCTTTTGGGCATAATTGCACCTTGAGGTTTTACATAGGAGATCGTCTAACTAATAGACATTCTGAACATGCCCAACATTTACGGCATAAATGGAGTTAATACAACCGATGAATCAGCGCATGAGGTGACCCTCCAGCAGAGTGCAATAAAGAAGAATAAGTGCAGAAATGATGCGTTACAATTAAGCAAATTTTCCCTTTTCCAGGCAGGCTTATTATATTTAGACGCTACAGAGAAAAATCCGCGGTTTCAAACCTCAGGAAAAATAATTTCATGATACCCTCCCTCCCATTACTGTCTCTTTTGTCCCTGCGAGACTGCCGCATCTGTCCACGGCAATGCGGTGTCGACCGGTT
>CAITZN010000232.1 GCA_903896915.1 uncultured bacterium | reverse complement strand
GCCAATTGACCCAGAACATGGGGATTCAGGAGCAGAATTTTTCGAATCATGCCAAGCTGTTGATTGCACTACCGACCGCCGCCCCTACCGCCCCTACCACCGCCAGCCCCGGAACCTCCACCTGAACCACCGCCAGCTCCGGAACCTCCACCAGCCCCTGAACCACCACCGCTTGATCCAGAACCACCGCCATAACCAGTGCCGCCGCTCCCGGCACTGGCCCGCGAGCCGAGATCCTTGGCTTTTACCCCTCCCTGGATGGCGGCAATAAATCTCTGAGCGACCTGATCCATATTGCCCTGCATCCGTTGTTCGCTGAAAGCCTGCCGTACAAGCTGCATCGAAGCCGCATCGTACCCCTTCTCCAGGGCCCCACCCACCACCGTTGCGGTGAGCTTGGACGAAACGCCCTGTCGCACCAAGTCCCGTGAGGTAGTCAAGGACTCGACCGCCAAACCAAGCTGGTCCGTGTTCGCCTGCTTTGCTCTTGCCTGAAGAGTGGTAACAATCCGCTCGCTATCTTCGCGACTGAGGCCGGAGGCCAATCCATCGGCAACAAGACCACCCAAACCAGCATATCGATCGGGGGCAAGAGTCCGGGCCATATTCATGGCCAATCCGTACCGCTCTCGGACCCGATCGGTGGCCTTGACAATCCCCTCTGGGCCGACCCGTTTGGCCAACCCTTCCCGAATTTTGCCCACTACCGCGTCTCGCATGCTCAGCTCGCCAGCAGCTGCCTGCACCTGCTGGGCAATTTGGGTCATTTGCTCGGGGCGGAAACCGGCTGCGGCCATACTCTCCACCATGTGCGCCGCATCCGTTTCCGGCACGCCGACACGGACCATCGTACTTTCCACGGCCCTCAACTGTGACGGAGAGCCCGCAGCTTCCTCTGCGCCCGCCAGCCCCCTGGTCGTTACGACCAGAAGCAACAGCATGATGAATGACAGCATCGACTTATACATGTTTTCCTCTTGAAGCACCTCGGGGTGCAATTACGATTTCGCTCATCTTTGTTCTGCAGAGACCATCACCTAAGGGAGATACCTGCAGTTGGCTGTACCGAAATCGTCGTTCTGCCGAAAACGACACTCGGGCAACACCACTTTGCCATCGACAAGGTAAAAATATTGGAATTCCTTATTTGCCAAACCACCGATCAACCAGGAACCATCACTTTTTTTCACCGCTTCATGCAGGACAAATTGGTCCACCGAGGAGGCAAACCGCACACTCGTTGCCTGCGGCGCCTGGAAATACAGTGTAAGGGTATCGGCATGAATGACCACATAATGCTGGCGAGCACATCCCCAGACGCTGCAAGCGAGCAGGATGGGTATCAGCAATCTAATCATATCGCCAATCCCCGCACTTCAATCACTGAATTTTCCCCGCCAAAATCATCCTGCTCCCTGGTCATAACAGTGGGATCGGCAACCAGTCGATCTTCTTCGATCATATAACTGTAACGGTGCTCACCCTCCGGCACCCGCAAGGTCAGAGTCCAGTAACCGCTGGAACCGACCTGCTCCATGGAAACAGGCTGCCAATTGGTAAAAGTCCCGATAATCCTGGCCTGACTGCTCTCGGGCAGATAGACCACAAAACGGTGCTGTTCTCCTTGAGGAGACGGCGGTACGCCAGGGCGAAACAGCGCAAACAGAATAACCGCGACCGCACCCGCAGCAAATCCAGCAAACGGTTTGAACCAAAACGCAAACCAATCGGGTGGGGGTGTTCTCCTTTCTCGGATCAATTGCGGCAAAGCCGGCAATGGTAATGCTGGATCTGTCCTTAGCCGTTTTTCTTGCTTGAGCAACGTTACGGTTTCGTCAGTAAACCAGCGATCTTCATGGACCGTTTCGACAAAGGTAATCTTTTCGTCGAGATCCAGTTCGTTATCGATATACTGGCTAATTAGGTAGTCTTTCATAGAGACTCCGCTGGGAGTAATTGCCTGAGTTTCTGCCGCGCCCGATGGACTCGCACTTTGATATTGGCCTCGGAGCATCCCCTGATCGTCGCGATTTCGCTGTAGGTCAGACCGCTACTGACTACCAGAGAAAGGATATCACGGTCGTCGTCGTTAAGTTGCCCCATGGCATCAAGTAACCGCTGCATATCTTCTTTTATAATATACAACTGCTCTTGGTCATCCGCCAGACTGGAAAATGATTCATCCAGGGCAACACATTCGCGTTGTCGACGGACATGATCATAAAAGACATTCCGCCCTATCGTGAACAGTAAGGCCACGCTCAACTCTCGGTTGCGGTATCGTTCAAAATAACGGGTGAAGGTCTCCTGGACAAGATCAGCGGCAAGATGATAATTGCCGGACTTGCGCAGCAGGTACCCCTGAAGACGAGAGCCGTTATCGGTATAGAACTTACGAAATGTGTCCATCCGGAGAGAGTAACGTTTCTCCCGACAAATCGTTACAGTTTTCCCGACACCCAACACTATTTTGGCCTCTGCAATTATTTTCTGTAACCTTCCTCCGCTTGCTGCGTTTACTAAACAGATACTTTGCCAAACAGGCTATCTTGCAGGTGGATCAACTGCCTGCTCTGTCCGGGCAAATCATGAGGAGAACAACTATGCAGATTTTAAAGACAGTAGGCAAAACCTTGGCATGCACCGCGGCCATTCTGATGCTGACAGTGCCGGTAATGGCTGGAAACGGCAAGGGAAATGGATTGGGGCAAGGTGCTGGCGACCAAACTCGCACCCAGGATCGGACCCGCACGCAGGATCGACTGAAGGATGGTTCTGGCAAGAACATTGAAACGAACAGTGACGTTAAATTGTTGGTTCATAACGGCAATGGTGCGGGTGACAGCACAGGCCCAAATGAAGATTGCATTTGCACCCACG
The DNA here is from genome assembly GCA_903896915.1 of uncultured bacterium. GTDB lineage: Bacteria > Desulfobacterota > Desulfobulbia > Desulfobulbales > Desulfobulbaceae > Desulfobulbus. The sequence goes on along the minus strand of CAITZN010000232.1, from coordinate 761 downwards.
ACCTCTGTGCTTGCGATGCCTAAGAGCTAGCAGACGGCTCCATCAGGAAAAGCATCCCCTATAATTTACCCCCGACCGGAACTATCTGGCGGGGGTAAATTTAATTTCAGCGAAAAGGGCAAAAACTTGTGTTCTGGTTGTCTGCATCCCGCGTTTTGTGGTGAACGCTTACCGAGACCTGAAAGAAGTACATCAACAAAGTATCAGGTGCGAAAGAGGCAATCCGCTAATTCCACTACCGTGCGCACCGGCAGAATCTGCATGCCCTCTTTCGTTTTTCCTTTGAGCTGGCGGGCCGAAGATTCCGGCATGAGAAAGGTCTTGAACCCCAACCTCCCAGCCTCGCGCAGCCGCATCTCCATCTGCCCGACGGCCCGGACTTCCCCGGCCAGACCGACCTCGCCGCAGACCACGGTATGCGGATCGATGGGTTTTTCAAAAAAGCTGGACAACAGAGCCGCCACCACACCGAGATCCAGGGCCGGTTCATCGATGCGGATGCCGCCGGCGATATTGAGAAAGATATCGTGATCAAAAAGGGTGACCCCGAGTTTTTTCTCCAAGACAGCAGTGAGCAAGGCCAGCCGCTGGGGATCGGCACCGATGGCCGTTCGCCGCGAAGTACCGAGACTTGATCGGCTGACCAGAGCCTGCACCTCCACCAGAATGGGCCGGGTCCCCTCCACACTCGGCATCACCACCGAACCCGGCACATTGACCGGACGCTCGGCCAGAAACAGGGCGGACGGGTTATCAACCTC
>CAITZN010000231.1 GCA_903896915.1 uncultured bacterium | reverse complement strand
GTAGAGGTGTGTATACGTTCTGTATGTGCCCTGGAGGTGAGGTGGTGAACGCTTCATCGGGTCACGGCATGCTAGTTGTCAACGGGATGAGCTACTCGCAACGGTCATCTGAATTCTCCAATGCAGCGCTGGTCGTCAGTTGCCATGCCGATGATTATACAGCAACCGGTCCTTTGGCAGGTTTGGCATTTCAAGAGAAAATTGAACGCAAGGCCTTTCATGCCGGTGGTGAGAGTTGGGAAGTGCCTGCCGAGAATCTGATGCATTTTCTTGGTGAGAGCAGCAGCGCTGCCGGATTGAATGAAAATTCATATAAGATGGGTGCTGTTGCTGCCGATTTCAAAGATATTCTCCCCGCCTTTGCAGTCGAGATGCTGACGGCTGCATTTCGTAAATGGCAACAGGAAGTGCCTCTGTTTGTTTCCAATCAGGCAATTTTATTAGGTGCGGAAACACGAACTTCATCGCCTGTTCGGCTACGTCGCAATGAACGCTACGAATCCGTCACTGTTAGAAATTTGTATCCGATCGGCGAAGGTTCAGGGTACACCGGCGGTATAACAAGTTCTGCTGCTGATGCTATCAAGGCTGTTGAAATGCATCTGTTGCACAAGGCTTAGTGAGTCTTCAGGGGAAGATTGGAGGCCAGACATGCGAAGGTGTGGGCCCGTGATTGACACTCTGTGGCGACTGACCATTTCTGATCGTTTACCGGGTTGTGTACAACTGCACTACCGCGACAATCAGCAGAGTTGAAAAGAAAGAACCGTTGAGGAGAAGAAACAAGAACCGGTAATTATGAGGTTCTGGTTTTACAACGAGAGGGATACTGAAGATCGTAAGAATCGCGGCCATACAGGCAATAGCGAGGCGCGATCCCGTTTCAAGCTGGCTGCTCTCGAGGGTGAAGGAAAGCGCCACGACGATGAAGGCAAGTATCCAGACCAAGGTTATTCGTACCAGGCTCTGGTTTGGGAAGAGACTGATCAAGGTCGGTTGCTCCACCGTGCGATAGTCTTCGTGATTGCACAGAAGGATCAGGAAAAAATGGGGTATCTGCCAGAGGAAGAAGAGGGCAAAGAGCAGTCCGGCACGACTGTCGGTGAGTACTCCACCTGCGGCTGTCCAGCCGATCAAAGGGGGCAGGGCCCCGGCTAGACCTCCGGGCAACAGAGCAACATTCGTGATTTTTTTCAGCGGTGTATAGGCGCCGTTATACAAAACCAACGCTGTTATGCCCAGCAGTATGGGCTGTCGGTTTTCCGTACCTAACCACAGCAAAGCCAAACCAAGGATGATCATCAGGGCACTGAACCAGGCGGCGGCACGCCCGGTGAGACGTCCTGTTACCATTGGCCGATTGCGGGTGCGCAGGAAGAGTCGGTCGGTCGCCGCTTCCTGCAAACTGTTGCCTGCCGCTGCTCCGCAGGCCAGAAAAAAGACGCCGCCGATCACAGCTCCCATCGAAGGGGTCAGCTCCGGTGTATGGAAAATGTAACCAAAACCCGCTGAGCCTGCCACTGTCCCACAAAGAGCTACCTTTGTTAGTTCCATCCAAGGCCGAAGCGAGGAGAGAGCCAGTTGGCAGAATGGTTGTTTCATCCTCATGCGGAGGCTTTGCTATTCGTTTTTTTGCGCCAGCCAGGTTTCATAATCCTTCTGGGGAACGACCTTGAGTTTGGCCAGCATTTTTGAATGGTCGATACCGCAGTATTCGGCGCAGAAAATATCGAACTCTCCCGGGCCTTTCGTCCTGAACCAGACATAAGTGGGGAAATGTTTGACCGCGTCAACTTTGACCCGAAAAGCCGGCAGGTAGAAACTGTGGATCACGTCGAGCGACTCGATATTGAGTTTGATTGGTGTGTTTTCTGGGACTACCAGGAGATTTTCCGATTCCTTATCATTCCCGTAGATGAATATCCAGGTGAACATCTGGGCCATTACCTGAATCTGGATAGACCCTGCAGGAACGATGCGCAGTCCGGTATACGACTTCCAGCCCACTACGAACATGGACAGGGCGATGAAAGTCGGGACTACCGTCCACAGCAGTTCCAGCTTCCAGTTGCCCCTGATATCCGCGGCATTGGGATGCCGGCTACGTCGGTAGCGGATGACAAAATAGACCATAGCCAGGGTTATGCCGGTCAAGAGGACTGCTGAGACGATAAAAATATACCAGAACGCTCGGTCTATGCCGACGACAGGATCCATTGTTTATTTCCTTGACTGTTAACGGAATGCAACATCCCAGAACGTGAAGCTGATCATAATGGCCAGAAAGCAGATCGTTCCGATAAACGAGAACTTGATAGCCCGGCCCTCATATTTAAGATGCATAAAAAAGAGCAGCACCAGGGTGGCTTTGGCGCTGGCAATCGCCAGGGTGATGGGTACATTGAATACGCCTAAGTCTAGATAGCTCACCCCGACAGTGATCCCGGTAAGCACAAGAAGTGCCACGAGAATCAGACCCAAGGTCTTGTAGGGCGTGATATGTTGTATGGCGGAATCCATGAAGGCTCCTGTCGTTACAGAATAAGGTAGAAAAGTGGAAAAACGAAAATCCAGATCAGATCGACCAAGTGCCAGTACAGGCCGGAATTCTCCAGCAAAGCAAAACTTCGCGCGGTAATTTTATCATTAAAGACGAATAGAAAGCTGAGGCCAAGCAGCGTCATGCCTATGATCACGTGCAATCCATGGAGGCCCGTAATCACATAGTAGAGGCCAAAAAAAATGTTTTTGCCGTGCGGTCCTCCGGTCAAGGTCGGAGAGTTGGGATAGATGTCATGGGCAATCTTGTGGCCCCATTCAAAGTATTTATTGACGAGGAAGATGGCCCCGCAGAGGAAGGAAGCGGCCAGCAGCAGCAGGCAGAGTTTTTTGGATGCCTGTCTGATCGCGGTGATCGAGGCAGCAACGGTGCAACTGGAGACCAGGAGGATGATGGTGTTGAACGATCCGATCAAACGGTTGAGTTCTTTGCCACCTGCTGAGAACTCACGGGGATAGTTATGGAAGTAAACTGCGTAGAGGACGAAAAGCCCTCCGAACAGGATGATCTCCGTATAGAGGAACAGCCACATGCCGATGCGTATTCCGGTGTGGTCATGCTGGCTTTCCATGAGGTTCCTTATTCGCTGGTGAAATATTGTATGAGATGGCTATGCGGCGCATGGGGCAAAAGTCACGTTTTTTGGGGTGAATCCGGAATATCGGAAAAGTCATAGGGATATTCCTTAATGTGCGGTTCCTTGGTGAAGTTATGCAGGGGAGGTGGGGATGGAATCGTCCATTCCAGGGTGCAGCCTCCCCAGGGGTTGGCCGCTGCAATTATACGATTTTTTCGGAAGCTGAGCATCAGGTTAATCAGCATCAGGATGATACCGCTGAAGAGCAATATGCCGCCAACTGCGGCCAATCCATTGCCTTGCGAGAATTGGGGGAGAAAGTCATAGGAACGTCGCGGCATGCCCTTGAGACCGAGGATGAACATCGGCACATAATGAAACATGAATCCCACTGTAGCTAAGGTGGCGGCGATATAGGCCCGGCGGAAATCGTACATGACACCAAACATCTTCGGCCACCAGTAATGGAGGGCAGCAAAGAAGGCGAATCCGGTGCCTCCGAACATAGTGAAATGGAAATGGGCAACCACAAAATGGGTGTCATGGACATGGATATCCGGCCCGGCGGCTCCTAAAACGAGACCGGTCAGGCCACCGACCGAAAACAGGTAGATGAAAACCAGGGCGTAGAGCAGGGGAGGGGTCATTTCGATCGAGGCCTTGTAGAGAGTGGAGACCCAGGAAAAGACCTTGATTGCAGACGGGATGGCAACTAGGAAAGTCAGCAGGGAGAAAACAAACACGGCGGTATCGCTCATGCCGCTGACAAACATATGGTGAGCCCAGACCAGCGAGCCGGCAATGGCTATACCCATGGAAGAAAAAACAATCGCTCGGTAGCCAAAGATGGCCTTGCGCGAGAAGGTGGGGATGATCTCGGAAATAACCCCCATGCCGGGCAGGATCATGACATAAACGGCTGGATGGGAGTACATCCAGAACAGATGCTGGTAAAGGATAGGATCGCCGCCTTTGTCGGGATCGAAAAGGCCTATATTGAAGAACCGTTCAATAATTACCAGCAGCAGGGTGATGGAGATTACTGGTGTAGCCAAAAGTTGCACCCAGGCGGTTGCATAGAGCGACCAGGTAAAAAGCGGAATCTGCATCCAACCCATGGCAGGTGATCGTTTCCGATGGACGGTGGTGATGAAATTCAGTCCGGTCAGCATCGAGGACATGCCGAGGATAAAGGCGGCGAAAACGGTCAGGGGTACATTGTGTTTGGTGCCGATGCTGAAGGGAACATAAAAAGTCCAGCCGGTGTCAGGGAATCCGCCAGCTGTAAACAGGGAGAGGATCGCTAGTAACCCGCCGAACATGTAGAGATACCATGACAGCAGGTTGAGCCGGGGGAAAAAAACATCATCGGTACCCAACTGGATAGGGAGAAAGAAATTACCGAAGATAGCCGGGATGACCGGAATCACAAAAAGAAAGATCATAATCACCCCATGGAGGGTGAAGGCCGAGTTGTAGACCGCAGCGGACATGATCGTTCTTCCTATGGTCATCAGCTCGACCCGGATGAGCAAACCGATGGTCAGGCCGATCACAAACCAGAAGAGGATCGCCCAGAGATACATCAGGCCCAGTCTTTTATGGTCATGAGTCAAGAGCCAAGCCTTGATGCCGACCAACTCGGGGGGGGATGGTGTTTCGTAGAATGAGGGAGTTGTGGTCATGCTTATGGTCGGGTCTTTGATTGCGAAGGATTTCTTTTGCGGAGAAAACGCCAAAATAAGAGACCTCCAAGGGTAAGGATTGTTGCAGCCCCTATTCTGAACAGGATAAACACCTGTTGGTTTTGTCGGGGATTGGCGGGCAGGCAGAAGGCCAGGAGGCGTCGAATGGAAGTCGCCGGAGATCCCTTTGTTGCTTCAGCCAGGGCGAGATCAACATCACCAGAAATAAATGTGCCGTAGACGTACTTGATAATCTGGCCTTCTTTATCAAGGACGACGAGGGTTGAAGGATGAATAAAGGTAAAATCATCCTTCTTTTTAAAGGTGTAGCCGACAGCTTGGGTCAGCTTGAGAATATTTTCTTTATCGCCGGTGAGAAAGACCCAGTCGCTTTGCGGTAAGTCTTTGGGTAACAACTGGGTGTAGTTGGGTTTGACGGTGGCTGCTGTTTCCGGTGTTTCATCACTGTCAAAGCTCAGGCTGATCACCCGAAAACTGCCGGAGGCTTGGCGGCTACGGCGTATCGCATCAGCCAGGTTCGCGAGTTCAAAAGAACAACCTGTTGGGCAGCGATAATAGATCGGCAAAAGCAAGGTGGGGCGGTCAATAAGCTGCCGAAGCGTTACCGTCTCGCCCAGCTCGTTCTTGAAGAAAGCATCCAGAGGGACGAACTTTCCGGTCTTCTCTTGAACCCATTCGCCGGGATTAACAACCCCAACAACTTCAGGCTCTTTTGGTTTGGGAACAGCTTTAAGTTCTTCTCCAGGACTAACAATTTCTGCTTCCTTAGGAGCTATAGCCTGGCTCTCATCCGTGGTGGTTTGTTGATTGATTTGCCGGTTGTCACGAACTGTTTTGTGATCAGGACCATGGCCTGTTGCTGTCATGGGCACCGATAGGAATAGGGTCACCAGCAGCCCCCAAGTGAGATGCTGCTGGCTGATTCTGCTCATTTTCTGTCGCCGCTGCTCAAGTTTACGGTAATGGTCTTGGCGAATTGGTGTTTCAACTTGAAAGATTTGCGATCCGGGCCGTAGGCAAGCATGATGGCGGTGTCAGCCTTGGGATCAATGACGCCATCGTTGACATCGCCGCTTTGCAGAGGAATGGAGAATTCCAGGGTGGTGGTATTGCCACTCTCACTGCCGCCGATCACGGTGACGTTATCTTTGCCGCCTCTTCCGGTGTCTGTGACATGTTGAGTGGGCTGGTTGCCAAATTCGTCAGAGATCTCAACTTTGCCGTCTTTGACAAAGCCTATGATGATGTTGGCATCTTTCATCATGTCCGTAGGATGAAAACCAATACCTACCCAACCCGTTGTTGGAGCAGAAAGCTTGATGATCATGTTGTCGCCCTCAATGCTCCAGTCAAAGGTCATTTTGTCGACAATGAGCGAGTGCTGGTAGCCGGCGGCATGAAGGTTTCCAGATAGCAGCAGGAATAGGGAAACTGCACAGAGCATGGAACAGGCGGATTTAATCACTGACATGTTTAGTCCTCTTGGGTAGTGATGAATGTATTGAGAAATTCCGGTGCAAGAGTTGTTGTTTCTTATTTGCTATAAACAAGTTCCCCACCGGAAAAGCCGAGGCCAACTGCACAGGCCAGGCAGAGAGCGTAGATGAAGAAAAGCTTTTTTGTTTCGGTCCCCTGCCGGTTGAGAACGACAGAATAACTGAGTAGGCCGGTCAGTACAGCGGCCAGAATCATTTTGATAATAATGAGCGGTTGGTAACGACCAGCATACAGGTGCTGCCAGTCAAAAATCCCGGCAACGATAGTTGGAACGATAAAAATCAAAGCCAACAAGGAACAATGCAGGCAAGTTTTGTGAAAATCAGGTTTCTTTGCAACCCAGACCAGGAAACCAAAGAAAAAACAACCCATCACCATGCCCATGGGGATATGGGTCAGGGCTGGATGGAGAGGATGGGTAAAGCCAACTTTTGCCAGCAGGGCATATAATGATTCGATCATGATCCACCTCGTATTCTATGGATTAAAGTCATTGGTAAGTCTTTCCTATAATTCATTTTTACAACGGGTATCATCTGGTTTCCACTATAAACATGAAAAAGCGTCAGGTCGGGAATAATTATAACAAAATGATGGCAGAACCTTTTTGCTGGTTTCATTTGCCGCGAGCTTCATCTGACCGAAATCCGCAAGTTTTCGTTGATGTGGGGGATTTAAGATTTTTTGCCTTTTTTTCGCTTGTCAGTACAAGACGTATTATTAAACGCTGATTCCATCTTGAGCTTTAAATAATTCTTATAGTGTTTCTGGTGCAGTGTACCTTGTTGTATTGCTTTCAAAACAGCGCATCCAGGTTCGTTGGTGTGGCTGCAATTGGTGAAACGGCAAAGTGTGGAAAAGGAATGGATATCATCGAAATTGTCATCCGTTCCTTCGCTAGCAACTAAAACACCGACCTCCCGCATCCCCGGTGTATCGATTATCATCCCGCCTTGCTCAAGAACAATAAGTTGACGACGAACCGTCGTGTGACGTCCTTCTCCAGAGGTGCTGACTGTTCCAGTTTCCAGGGTGTTCTGGCCAGTGAGTTGGTTAATGAGGGTGCTTTTGCCAACTCCTGAAGAACCAACCAAACAGTAAGTTTTTCCAAAGGCGATGCTTGCTTTGATCTGATCTAAACCCTCTCCAGTAAGATTACTGAGAGTAATAATCCTGGTTGTAATCCCCACCACACGAATTTCAGCAATTAATTGCTCTAATTGTTCTGCACTAACCAAATCTGTTTTGCTCAAGATGAGCAATGGCTCAACATGACCTTCATTCGCCATCACCAGATATCGCTCTAATCTGCTCACATTGAAATCTTTGTGACATGATTGAACGATGAAGATCATGTCAATGTTTGCTGCAATCATCTGAAACGAACTGCTCTTTCCGGCAGATTTTCGACGCAAAAAAGATCTTCTTGGCAGAACAGTATGGATGGTCGCCGCATTGTTAGAGTCGTCGTAAATCACACAAACCCAATCGCCGACGCAAGGCCTATCCTGTGCCGTTTCGGTAGAGTTCATGAATTTATTCGTTGCTTTGGCTGGTACCTCCCCGTCTTCATTCCTGATAATACACTGACCTCTATCAACCGCTGTTACCCGCGCAATTCGCTGTTCAGGTTCACACAGTTCACTGGCTTGATCTGTAAACCATTGGCTTATCCCAAGTTCGATCAATTCCATGGAGGTAACTTGTATTTTTCAGTCTGAATTATCAGCCACATCTCGAAATGTATATTATGGAGTTCAGTGGTGAGTGAACACAGGTGTCTGTTTAGGAGCAATACCAAATGGCGAGGGTAAGAGGGGAGTGAAAACATTCTTATTTCGATTATATGCAGATGTTATCTCTATAAAAAAAGCCAAAAGCAGACCATTCCCTTCAATATTTGTTTCATGTAATATTTGTGTTACGGTTTTTTCATTCTGTGGCCAGGTTTGACTAGAATTTCCAGATAAAATGACTCTAACTGCTGTTCTTCGGCGCTATCAATGCGTTTGTTGATTTCAGAAATGTGAATTTCGACGGCATCTTCGGCAGTAGGCCCGTATTTGCAATCGAAATCCCAGAAATCAACCCCTTCTGGCAATTTTTTATTACGCTCCCTTTTGATGTATTTTTTCACCTCATATTTTACAGCTTCTACGAGTCTGGCAAGTTTGATTTTTGGATGGGTTAATTGAAAGGTTTTTTTCATGGTTATCCTCAAGAAAGGGAAGGGGCTGGTCTTTTATATATAGAATATTCGTCAAGTCGATCGAGGTTAGAACTGTATTCTTCCAAGAAGTTTGACATGTATTCTGCATTTTCCTATATTTTTCAATGTATTGCTACATGTGTTTTGTCAGCGGGAGTGATGTTGCTCCAGTAATTCCTCCACCTTCATCCGACACCGTTTCCCCTCGCAAGGTCCATCCCCCACACCAGTGACAGCGGCGACCTGAGCAAAGGTGGTGGCCCCGTTTTCAATCGCCTCAATCAGGCGGATCAACTTCACACCCTTGCAGATGCAGCCAGCCTTCAATCTGGCCATGGTTCGTTCATTCGGTTTCATGATCTTTTGGGTGGAGTTGTTCATGAATCTGTCGGGCTAGTTCCGGGCCGATCCCTGGCACCGCAGCCAGTTCTTCTATCCCCGCCGCAAACACCCGTTTGAAACTGCCGAGCGTTTGTAATAGCCGCTTTTTCCTTAGCGGGCCGATGCCCTCGATTTGGTCAAGCGGGGATTGCAACTGTTCACGGCCGCGCAGTTTGCGGTGAAAGGTGATGCCGAAACGATGCGCCTCGTCGCGAATGCGCATCAGATAAAGCAGCACCGGTGAGTAAGCGGGCAGGAGGATTGGATTCTTGCGACCCGGCCTGAAGAGTTTTTCCCCTTCTTCGGCTTTTTCTTTGGCAATAGCCACCAAGTCTATCCTTTCTAACAGATCGAAGCGAGAAAGGACATCAAGGGCGACCTGAAGTTGCCCTTTGCCGCCATCGAGCAGCAGCAGATCGGGTAGATTATTTGTTTCACAACCCTTGGCCATTCTCCTCTCCAGGACCTCACGCATCATGGCATAATCGTCCGGTGTGTCTTGGGACTTGATCCGGTAGTGGCGGAACTGTTTGACTGATTTTTCACCTTGAACAAAACAGACCAGCGAACCGACTGCTTGTTTGCCGAGAAGGTTGGAGATATCGAGACACTCGATGGTGTCCGGCCTGTGTACGAGGCGCAGTTTGGTGGTCAGGGCAACAGCCAAGGTCTCCCAGGACTGTTTTTGCTTGACCTGTTCGGAAAAGATCTGGGCGGCATTGGCCGCGGCCATCTGCATCAACTGCATCCGTTTACCACGCTGGGGTGCCAGCAGTGCCACCGGTCCTTCGCGTAATTCGGCCAGACGTTCGGCGATCAGTTCCTGATCCTCAATCATAAAAGGCAGCAGCAGTTCACGCGGCGGCTGGCGTTCGCTTGAATAGTACTGGAGGATTGTCTGAGCCAGCAAGTGATCGTCTTCGCCCAAAGGGTCTGCCAGGAAAAAGGTCTGCGCTCCGGTGATCATGCCCCCTCGGACAAAAAGCAGGGCCACGCCGACGGAGGCATCCTGGCGGTGCATGCCGAAGACATCCTGATCAAGATGATGCTCGGCCACGATTGATTGGTGCTCGAGCGTCCGACTGACTCCCTTGATCTGGTCCCGATAGAGGGCCGCTTTTTCAAAGGCCAGATCGGCTGCAGCCTGTTCCATCTTGACGTTCAGCTCGGCAACGACCTCGGTGGCCTTGCCCTCTAAAATCAACAGGACGTCGTGCACCATCCTTTGATAGTCCTCTAGATTGACCTTGCCAGCACAAGGGGCGAGGCAACGACCCATCTGGTAATTGAGGCAGGGCCGCTGCCGCTCACGAACTATCTTGCAGCGACGCAGAGGGAACTGGGCGTAAAGCAGCTGCAGGGTCGTCCGCATGGCGGTGCCTGACGAATAGGGGCCAAAGTAGCGGTTACCGTCTCGCAGCCTTTTGCGAGTGACCACTATGCGGGGCCATGGGTCGCGAGTAGTCACCTTGATCAGTGGGTAGTTCTTATCGTCTCGCAGGATAACATTATAACGCGGCCGGTGCTGCTTTATCAGTGAGGCCTCGAGAATCAGAGCCTCTTTTTCGGTGGTGGTGAGGATCGTCTCCACCCGCTGTATATGCGAGAGCATGACTGCGGTTTTGGAGTGGACCGGACCTGAAAAATGAGCGTATTGACTGAGGCGTTTACGCAAATCACGGGCCTTGCCAACATAAAGGACCTGTTTTTTGCTGAGCATCTGGTAAACGCCAGGCCCGTGGCTGACAGTGGCGAGGAACTCAGCAGACAGAGGTGGTTTTCTGTCCAGGGGAGGCTCGACCGACTCAGGGTTTGATATAGACGTAGCCATCCTGCTGCAGTTCGATCAGAGTGACAACGCCGGCTGGGACAATTTCGCAACCTTCGATCAGGTTTTCCGGATCAACATTGAAACGGTTGAGGGCGTTGCGACAGACCTTGAAGGAGACCCGGACCTGTTGCAACTGCCAAACCTCTTCGAGGAAGGTTGCGCATTCCTCGGTCTGCAGCAGGATGACAGCCGGGCCGTTGAAGACCATTACCAGGTCGTAATGCTTTTCCGGGATAGCACGGAGCAGGTTGCCGACATTGGCCAGGGCCAGGGCGAAAATTTTGGTATCGTCAAGGTCGACATGAAAGACAGCTCGGTAGATCATGCTCAATTCTCCATACGTTCAGAACGATGAAATGCGGCGTCAAAGAGCCGCCGGGTATAGGTATCTTGGGGGTTGGTGAAGATAGCGGCCGCTGGTCCGCTCTCTACAATGCGGCCCTGGCGCATGACCGCCAGCTGGTCGGCCATTGAGCGTACCACCCGCAGGTCATGAGTAATGAAGATATAGGTAAGTTGATACCGCTCCTGCAGATTGCGCAGCAGTTCGATGATCTGTTTCTGGATGGTCATGTCGAGCGCACTGGTGGGCTCATCAAGGATCAAAAGTTTGGGGCGGAGGATGATGGCGCGGGCAATGGCGATCCGTTGCCGTTGTCCACCGGAAAATTCGTGAGGAAAGCGGCCGGCTGTGGCTGGGTCGAGCTCGACATCTCGCATGGCCTGTTCCACCAAAGCCTGCCGTTCAGCCTGAGTGCCGCCGAGTCCGTGCACCTGTAGCCCTTCAGTGATGATCTGTTCCACTGTCATTCGCGGTGACAAGGAGGAAAAGGGATCCTGGAAGACAATCTGCAACTCTTTGCGCAAAGGCCGAAATTGGCTACTGCTCAACTCGGACAGGCAATGGCTGGTGTTGTTATCGGGGAAATACAAAACCTTGCCGTCATAGTGAGTGAGACCGAGCAGGCAGAGGGCCAGTGTTGATTTGCCGGAACCGGATTCGCCGACGAGGCCAAGTGTCGTGCCCTGATTGAGGCTAAGGCTGACCTGATCGACAGCCTTGATCACGGTTTTTGTCCGTTGCAGGAATCCGGTCCATTCGGATTTCAGGGTAAAGGTGCAGTTGATGTCCTGCAATTCGATCAGTTTCGGACCGCCGGTTCGGGTTCGCTGAATTCCTTGCGGCACGGCAGCCAGTAGGTGCCGGGTATATTCCTCTCGGGGGTGCGCGAACAGGTCGGCCACGGTCCCCTGTTCGATGACCTGACCCTGATGCATGATGGAGACCGTCTCGGCTATCTTCTGCACCATGGGCAGGTCATGGGTGATAAGCAGCACCGACATGCCGTATTCAGCCTGGATATCGCCGATGAGGTTGAGAATCTGGTCTTGAATGGTGACATCCAATGCCGTGGTCGGTTCATCGGCAATCAGTAGTTGCGGTCTACAGGCCAGAGCCATGGCGATGATGACCCGCTGCCTTTGGCCGCCGGACAACTGGTGGGGGTAGCAGTTGATTCGGTATTCAGGGTTGTCGATGCCGGTCCGTGCCAAGAGTTGCAGGGCTCGTGCGTATGCCTGAGGTTTGGTCAAGGATTGATGCTGGAGGAGTGGTTCCATCAACTGGTTGCCGATGGTATAGACCGGGTTGAGCGAGGTCATGGGCTCCTGGAAGATCATTGCAATTCGGTTGCCACGGATGGCCCTGATCTCATTTTTGCCGAGCGTGGTCAGTTCTTGGCCTGCAAAGACTATGGAGCCGCTGCTTTTTACGCGGTTGGACGCTTCCAGCAGACGGAGAATTGATAAGGCGGTAACCGATTTGCCGGAGCCCGATTCGCCCACAAGGGCGTGGGTTTCTCCCTCCTCGATCCGCAGGTTGATATTTTTGAGCACAGGTTCTCGGTTTTCTTCCTGCGCATGGGAAAGGAAGGTTAGCGAGAAGTTGTCGATGGTCAGCAATGGGGCCATGGAATGTCCGTAATAATTATGATCAATTCGATCAATCTACCCTAGGGGCGGCTGTCCGGCAACAGGAAGATATTTATTAAGGCTTTGAAAAGATGACGAGAATGGTGGTAATCTCATGGATAGCTATTAAGAAGCGAGAGATGTCGTAACTTGTCGGCACCTTTATTCGGGTTACGGCAACGCTCTATCCTTCCGTTCATACTTTCTGTCAGAGTAGGGTCAACAGCAATCCAGTAAGCAGCTGATTGTTTATACGGGTTAAGATTTTCGCCTGGCAGTGTTGCAGCCTTAGCAGGAACGCGTTACCTTGAATCTGATTTTGTTACGATCCGCGTTCCAGTTTTTATACGTATTACCTTCGAACTGCCCTATGAAAAGTAAACATATTGTATTTCGCCTTACCAGTTTTCTCACCATTATCGCCTATACGATCCTGCCGATGCAGGCACTGGCTTTGACTATTGGTGAGGAGCGGAAGATTGGCGAGCATTTGCTCTATTCGGTGCGCAAAGAAATGCCTATCCTTGAAGAGCCCGATATCAGCCAATATATTAACACACTGGGGCGCAAGGTTCTTGCAACCATCGGTCCACAGCATTTCGATTATCGTTTTTTTGTGGTCAAGAGTAATCAGTTTAATGCGTTCGCTGCCCCGGCCGGCTTGGTCTTTTTTTACACAGGTTTGATTGAAACCATGCGCTCAGAGAATGAACTCCTCAGTGTTCTGGCGCATGAAATCGGCCATGTGGTCAGCCGTCACATCGCCCAACGTCTGGACAAGGGGACCAAGGTCAGTGCCCTATCCTTGCTTTTTGGTATTGCTGGTCTCGCCATCGGTGTTCCAGGACTTTCGACGGGATTGTTGGTCGGTTCCATGGCCACCGGTCAGGCAATCAATATGCAATACAGTCGTGAGGACGAGGAACAGGCTGACCGGCTCTCCTTTGCCTGGATGCAGCAGATGCAACGCAATCCGTCAGCCATGGAAGAGATGCTCAAGATCATGCGCCGTATCACTCGATATCGCATGGGCACCGATACTCCTCAATATCTCCTCACCCATCCCAACCCCG
>CAITZN010000230.1 GCA_903896915.1 uncultured bacterium | reverse complement strand
GTGTCCAATCTCGAACCTTTGTCCTCAGAGACGGAGGGGAAGTTGAGATTAAGATGACAGAAATCGTTCCCGGCGACATTGTGATTCTCCAAGCCGGTTCCATCGTTCCTGCAGACTTGCGACTCATAGCAGCAAAGGACTTTTTTGTCAGTGAGTCGGCTCTCACTGGTGAGGCCATGCCGGTTGAGAAAACCAGCCAAAGCCCCTCGCATCCTCCACAAGTGGCACTGGAGTTGACCAATGCCTGCTTTCTTGGCACCTCGGTCACCAGTGGCACAGCACGTGGCGTGGTCATTAATACCGGGGCTCGAACCATATTCGGTGCCATCTCGGAACGCCTGACGGATAAGCGGGAGGATACCAGTTTCGACATCGGCGTCCGTTCCTTCACCTGGCTGATGATACGCTTCATGGTGGTCATGGTTTTTGCCGTGTTCCTGATCGTCGGTTTGACCAAAGGCGATTGGCTCGAGGCCCTTCTGTTCGGCCTTTCGGTCGCTGTCGGGCTCACGCCGGAAATGCTGCCGATGATTGTCACGGTCAACTTGGCCAAAGGTGCCCTGGCTATGGCCAAGAAAAAGGTCATAGTCAAACGGTTGCCATCGATTCAAAACTTCGGAGCTATCGATATTCTTTGTACCGATAAAACAGGCACCCTGACCCAGGATAAAGTGGTTCTGGAGCGTCATGTCGATATCGTCGGCCATACCAGTGAAGAAGTCCTCAACTATGCCTATCTCAACAGCTATTTCCAAACAGGACTCCGCAATCTGATTGATCGGGCTGTAATCGAACATACCGACCTCAATGCAGACCAAGACTGCCGTCTCGTGGATGAATTGCCCTTTGATTTTCAACGCCGTCGTATGTCGGTGGTGGTAGAGGTTGAGGGCGATCATGTCCTCATCTGTAAAGGAGCGGTGGAAGAAATATACTCCTGTTGCAGCCATTATCAGATAGACGATGAGATCTATCCATTGATAGATATGATTCGCTCGGATTTATTTGAGGAGGTTGAAAATCTGAACCGTGACGGTTTCCGGGTGCTTGGTATCGCTTACAGAGAATTCACCCAAGTTAGGAATGTCTTTACCGTTCAAGATGAAAGCCAACTGATTTTGCTTGGCTACATCGCCTTCTTCGATCCACCCAAGGTCTCGGCCACCGAGGCGTTAAGCCTCTTGCCCCAGATTGGGGTGAGCGTCAAGGTGCTGACTGGCGACAACGGCCTGGTAACGGAGACAGTCTGCCGCAATGTTGGCCTGACCATCCAAGGGAGGATTGTAACTGGCGCGGAACTGGCCCAACTCTCTCCTGAAGAATTCTCGCAAACCGTGCTTGCCGGCAATGTTTTTGTTAAACTCTCGCCGATGCAGAAAGAACAGATCGTCCGTGATCTGCGCAACAGCGGTCATGTGGTAGGGTTTATGGGTGACGGCATCAACGACGCCCCGGCTCTGAAAGCGGCTGATGTCGGCATTTCCGTGGATTCCGGGGTTGATGTCGCCAAAGAAGCTGCTGATATTATTCTTTTAGAAAAAAGCCTTCTGGTACTTGAAGAAGGTATCATGGAGGGGCGACGGGTTTTTGCCAATATCGTCAAATATATCCGTATGGGGTCCAGCTCAAATTTCGGCAACATGTTCAGCGTGATCGGGGCCAGCTACCTCCTGCCTTTCCTCCCTATGCTACCGGTGCAGATCCTGACCAATAATCTGCTTTACGATTTATCCCAGACAGGTATCCCTACGG
>CAITZN010000229.1 GCA_903896915.1 uncultured bacterium | reverse complement strand
CCTTCGCGTCAGCAGCCGGAACACCATACATCATTGAAGCAATCCACCCCCCATCAATATACCAGCATACTGCGGAGAGACCCTTGATTCCCCAAAGCATGGCAAACCAGAGCTGATCCTGTATTGATACACCGCAAGTACCACCGTAAACTGGTCCAAGGCATGGGAATGAATAAGAGTTTTTCTTGAGACCAAGATCATCCCAGAGTGGCGATGTATGTGCAAAGAAAGCAATACGGACAAGAGCTATCAGCGAGAAAAGCGAACCTGCAACGATAACATGGACCATCACCCAGTCATTGATACTCGGATCCCTGAACATCCACTGGAATATAGGAAGAGGTTTAAGCCAGTAGAAAGACATCAGAATGTTCGTTCCGAACAGATTCAACTCGCATATAGTATTCCAAACGATTACTGCATAGACCGAAAGCATGGTAGCAAAACAGAGTGCCATAACCGTGCCAAGAATCTTGACCTGGACTTCCTGATCACGTCCTTTGGTAATAAAAACAGACTTGATCTGGCTGTAAAGGCCATTGAGCTGGATTTTAAGAAGATACTGACCACCATGATAGACACCTGCAAACACATAGAGCACACCGCAGATGATGTGGTTAAAGGTAATAAGATTGATGACAACCCGCGACATGCCGAACGAGGCTCCGTTCTTTGGAAGAATTGCATACGCCGCAAAGTCAGCAAATTCTTTCGATCCCGAAACAATCCTGCCGCCCTCCTGTACAAAATTATAGCTCACCCTGTTGAATGGTTCGCCATAAAGATAAAAAACCAGATTGTCGAGTTCCTTGTAGTAGGCAGCAAACGATGGCTGCTGGAAAGCCACAAAGGCAATACAGCCAAGAGCTATATTAATATAACCGATTGCTGTCAGGTGGACAGAAAAAGCAGCTTTCATATCATCGTTAAGATGAGTGGCTGCATTCGGAGGATTGTTCCACCAGTAAATACCACAAGCAAAGAAGACCACAGAGAAGACAAAAGACATGAAGGTCTCTGAATTGATCGTCTGGAAATCAGGAATCGGAGCAAAACCGAGGACAAACCACATTAACAGGCCCCAGCCTAAAAAAAGAAGGGACATATAGACTGCATGTGGTCCAAGCGCATCCTTGTAGCTTTTGGCACTTGTTCCGCTGAAAACTATATCACCGAATTTGCCAAGAAACCTGAAGTCGCGGAAATTCCCTGTACGCCCGGTAAAGGGATTGGTCAGATTATGTGTCCAGTGACGCCAGCCGCCAAAAAGAAGCACTGAACCTGAGAAAACATGAAAGAGAGCCCAGCCAAGAAGTTTTGACGCTGCAAACTCAAGATCAACAGTTTTCGTGCTGTAGGTATCAATACCCAGAGAGACCATTCTTGGCTTAATAGTCAAATAGAACCAGTTGTCATGAAAGCCAGGAACACCCCAGGGAAACACCTGAATACCGGAAACATAGTAGATGGCCATGAGAAAGCCCAATACACCGAGCAATGCCAGATGAGCGCCGACAACCTGCTCATCATCAATCTTGTCGGTATCAAAAATCTGGTACCATTTCGTTGACCGAGTTTCTGTTCGCTGGAACAGAAACCTTCTCATCTTGGATGCATCCTGCTCCTTGATGACGGACGGGGCACCAGCGGCGCCATTTCCCTTTGGAGAAGGAGCGTTCCCCTTGGGAGGTGGGACAGTGCCCTTTGGCTTTACTCCTACCGGATTCACTTGTTCAGCCATTGTATTCTCTCCTTTTTTTGGACATAATTCAGGTTGAAGAAACCGAAAAGAAAAT
>CAITZN010000228.1 GCA_903896915.1 uncultured bacterium | reverse complement strand
GTAATTAATCTTGACGATCTATGCAACCGCAAACAGGCCGTACGGAATGTGGGATATCGGCAACTTATGGTAATTCGAACTGGGGCGCTTGATCCCACTACCGGAGAACCGCTTAAAGCAGTTATTGCCACCAGCACCAAGGTGCGCATGGCAAAATTGTCTGCACAGGTATTGGCGACGACTTTTGTTGAACAGGAGGCGCCTGCTTCACTCAAGGCAACGGGCGTGTTGCGGGGGTATTTTCTGCGACAGTCCAGTGGTGTCGCTCTGATTGATCTCAGTCGAGTGGTGCTAGGAACTTTTGGGGATGCCGTTCAGGCGGATTGAACAGTTAGAACAGCGAACAGAGAGGTTTAAGGGATTGGTGGTAGAGCAAAGCGTTCTTGATAATCAGGTCCGGGTCGTAACCAAGCGGATGGAAGGGGTGCGGTCCATCTCTCTGGGGTTCCTGGTGGCGACCGGTCCGATGGACGAACCAAGGGATCGGGGTGGCGTTGCTCATTTAACCGAACATCTGATGTTTAATGGTACAGGACGGCGTGATGCTGACGAAATTGCCAGGATGATGGATTCAACCGGCGGTCAGGTAAGTGGTTTTACCTCCAGGGATTATACCTGTTTCACCATGACGGTTTTGGATGATTACCGGACCTATCTCATCGATTTGATGGGGGATATCTTGTTGAATTCGCAGTTTTCCAATAATGCGGTTCAGCAGGAGAAGGAGACGGTTATCCGCGAATTAAGTGCCCAGCTTGATCGTCCAGATGTTTGTGCTCACGAACGGCTGAAAGCGCATATCTGGCAGGGGCATCCATTGGGAAGACCGATAGGAGGAACCATTGCGTCTGTAGCCGGGTTGCAGCAGCAGGATGTGATCGATTTTTTCAGTACGAATTATCAGCCACGCCGACTGATAATCGCTGCCGCAGGCAACGTCAATCATCAGGATTTGGCAAACAATGTCGCCGACGCCTTTTGGATGATGAAAGATGACGGGCGGATCAGTTCAAGGCCTCCACGCCCTGCTTTTCAAGGTGGGGTAACTGTTGAATGCAAGGGCGTCTCTCATGTTTATTTTTCGATAGGTCTGAAAGCGGCTCCTTTTGCTGCCATTGAACGTTATTTGATCCATCTGCTTGTTGTTATATTGGGAGGTGGCTTGAGTTCTCGTCTGTTCAGGAAACTTAGGCAAGAATTAGGTCTGGTGTATGAGATCCATGCCGAATACCAGGCTTATCGGGATGACGGAGTGATTGTCATTGAAGGATCGACAACTCCAGAATTGTTGCAGACGGTACTTGCACAAATTTTCATTGAGATAAAGGGGATGGCACTGCAGCTGCTGCCAGTTACTGAAGAAGAACTGTGGATTGCTAAAATGCAGCTCAAGGGCCAGCATATTATTGCTCAGGAAAATTCTCATACGTGTATGAGCAGTTTAGCAACGCAGGCCTTTTATTTTAACCGGTTTATAGATTCAGAAGAAATCCTCTCCCAGATTCAACAGGTTGATCTGGAGCAGATGAACATTATATCAGCAAATGTTCTTCGCGGTGGATTGACTGATTCCGCAATAACCCTAGTCGGCCCATCTTGTGAATCGGTGTGTAATACAACGGCTCTTGAGAAACTTCTTCGAGAGTTTCAATGAATCCTATACATACAACGAGCGGAGGAAAGAAATATGGCCTTGGACAGTATTATCAAAAAAAATTGGATAGAAATTCAGAAAAAAAACACGGTTCCGGTCAACGCCATAGGCGTCAAAATCAATCCAAAGGATGAGAAGACCATGAAGATCTGGAAGGAGGAAGGGCTCGACACCTTCGTTAAAAAATAAAAACCCCAGCGGTTGAACGGCAAGGTTTCTTCATCACCCCCTAGCTGTATGGGTTTTTAGGATTTTTCTTTACCATATATCGTCCCTTTCCTGCGTGAAGGTGTGGCGATGATCGATCAATAATCGTCAACGACATTCTGAACAAGTTGAGTAAGGAGTCTCGGAGGTAGAATGGAAGAACAAAACAAACAAACAGGTGGGTTCGGCAACCCTTTCTCAGCATTGACCGATAGGTTTAACATTCAAGGCAAACTGATGTTAGCGTTCTTGGTCATGATTGTCTTGACACTTGCAGTTATTATCATTGCCACCATTTCACAGCGATTCGCCCAAAAAACTATCGATGAGTTGGTGCAGGTGCATGGTAAAATTGCTCGATTAAGTCTTGATACCGATAAAACATTGAAGATCATGAATGGGTATGAGAAGGATCTTCTGCTTAATTACACGAAGATAGGTATCAAGGATGCTAAGACCGAGTATCTGAATAAATTTATTGCTGCCGGTGGTGAAGCGTACCAGAAATTGTACGATATCCAGCAGGTAACGCCTGATGCGCAGGAAAAGGGGGCTGCCCAGAACGCTATTGAGGCCATCAATAACTACCTTGCGGCTTTTATCAGCACGGTTAACATTCTTGAGCTACGGGTTAATCCAGAATTTGGCGAGTTGTCTAAACTGCAGCAGACCGTTGATACCATGCGGAAATCTGTGGGAGTGATCGATTCATCAAGGATACAGATTCTTTTTCAAAACTTGCTGTATAGAATGCAAGAATATATCTTGCTGCCTGAAAAACCGACTAGTGACAAAGTTCTGGCTGAGACCAAGGCTTTTGTAGATAGTATAAAATCTTCCAATTTGGCCCCATCTGTTCAAACCAGCTTGCTCGGTCAGGTTGGAGATTTCACCAAATGGTTTACCGCGGTGACCAAGACCGATGAAACCATTAGAACAAAAATTCTGGCATACCAGGAAGCAGTTAAACAAGCTGACCCGGTTATCCAGGCCTTTCTTGCTAGCGCTATTGCCAACGAGGCGAAGGCCGTTGACCGCATGGAAAAGACGGCCGGGCAGGTGCAAAAAATTGTTATCGGCGTTGGACTCGCTGCCGTTCTCCTCGGTCTGTTGATTGCCTTTGGTCTTGCCAAGGGGCTTACCAAGCAGATTAACCATATCATGGATCTTCTCGGTGAAATGGGTATGGGCAACTTTACAGCCCGAACCGAGGTCGTCAGTAGCGACGAACTCGGCCAGATGGCAACCGCGCTCAATGCTATGCTCGATAACATTACCCTCCTCATCCAGAGTCAGGAAGAACGAGATTCTATT
>CAITZN010000227.1 GCA_903896915.1 uncultured bacterium | reverse complement strand
TCAGAGAACTCAAACTTTATTGTTGAGGATGCTTTGAAGTTTAAAACGCAAGAAAAAGTTGATGCCGTTGTTTCATGTTTTCTTTTAGAGCACTTGGAGGAGCCAGAAAGGTTGTTTATAAACACGGCAGATAATTTGAAAGAGGGTGGGTATGCTTTTGTTACTGCGGCACTGACTGCCGCAGAAGTTGATCATATTTTTGAGTTTAGAAGAGAGTCAGAGCTGGTGAAACTTGCCGAGGAAAATGGATTTAGGGTAATAAGCATGCTTTCTGAAAGTCCCGCATCTCATTCCAGAGCAAATTTTTTTCTACCTAGAAGCGCGGCGCTTGTTTTGCAAAAAAGAATGAATGCCATATGGTAGTGCCACCAACGCAAAGCAACCGTAAAACAAATCAGTTTCTTACCCCACCTGGCATCCAGAAATTCTACAGCCATTAAGCTTCCCTTAATAATCGTTTGCCAAACTGATCATTAAGCAGGGTATCCCCCTTTAAAATTACTCGATTAGGGAACGCATTATGACAACCCCATCTTTGTCTGGTCGGCTGTTTGCCTTTATTTGTGAAAGGCTGGGTGGCAATTCAAGCCATTGGATGCGGTGCAATACCACCGGTGATCACAAAAGTAGGGGGGTGGCAACGTGAGGCCCGGCATTGGTGGTGGTTGGTTATATTCTGAGCATGACTCATTGCTTAATCAATTAGATTTTATCGGTTTTTGACAGGATGAATGAGGTATTGGAGATGACCCATTTGCGTCATCAACTGGCTGAGGTAAAGCGCAGTATCGAGCACGAAGATTATCAGACCTCGTTTCGAATCTTGTGTTCTGAGGTTTCTCCCCAGGATGATTTTGTCGTTCAGGCAAGAGCGGCAAAACTGTACAGTCGCATTCCACGCTCAGCTCTTGGCTTGCGATATATCAAGGTGGCCATTGTCGCCTCGCATACGGTTGATCATTTCACTGAGATACTGAAATATTGGCTGGCTCGTGACGGTTTTGTTGCGGATGTCTGGATTGCCCCTTTTGACACTATTGCCGCAACGGTTCTTGATGCTGCCAGCGAGCTTTACGCCTTTAAACCGGATGTGGTATGGCTGTTTACTACGAGCAACGACGTGCGGGTCGATGCCGCCAGTGCTGAAGCAGTACGCCCATCGGTGGATGCCGCCATACAAAACATGGCGTCGCTCTGGCGCGCCCTGCTGTCAAGGCTTGATTGCACTATTTTGCAAAACAATGCCGACATTCCCTCCTTCGATAGCTTCGGTAATTTCGCCGGACAAGCGCCATGGAGCCGTCGGAACTGCCTCAGGCTTTACAATCTGGAATTGGCGGCAGCGACTCCCCCCGGCGTGGTTCTATTCGACTTTGAGCATGTGTCCGCCAGGTATGGCAAAAACCGATGGCTGGATAGCCGCTATTGGTATCACTCAAAGCATGCTTTCAATTTTGATGCCAGCGGCCCCATGGCTTTTCAGGCCTCGCGGCTGTTAGTCGCTCTCAAAGGATTGGCCAAGAAATGCCTGGTTCTCGACCTTGATAATACCTTGTGGGGCGGGGTGATCGGTGATGACGGTCTTGCTGGCATCAAGCTGGGAAATGGCGCTGACGGCGAAGCCTATGTTGATTTTCAGCGCTATATTTTATCTCTCAAGGAGCGCGGAATTATCCTGGCGGTGTGCTCGAAGAACGACGAGGGCAATGCCAAGGAGCCTTTCCTCCTGTGTGCCCCAGCAGCCATTATAATATGGTAACCAGGACACATGCCCCCCCCCCAATGGAAGCCTTTGGAGACACTATTCATTTC
>CAITZN010000226.1 GCA_903896915.1 uncultured bacterium | reverse complement strand
GCAAAAATCTTTTACTGTAGTCCGCCTTTATTATTCATGTTTTGCCGCCGAGATTTCAGATCTCTCACACACAAAAACCTACAATTCTTCACCGCCTTTTAATTGCCTGTGAAAGAGTTATTTATGAATCCACAACACAGAGAACCTTACCTTTACAAAACCTAACGAGAAGGCTTCCTCAAACAAATTTTCTTGACGCTCCTCATAATGGAGGGTATAAACGCTAACCGAAAAGAGGTGAATACATACCGATGATGACTTCATCTATGCTTTATCTGGTAAGTACACTTGCACCAAAATAATCACTCCGCAAGCGCTTCTTTTTCGTAATCAAATGATCATCAGTGTGATAGCCGGGTCCTGTGCAATAAAGAATCACGAACCCCGTCAGGTCCGGAAGGAAGCAGCGGCAGTGAATCTCTTTATGTGCACAGGGTAGCCTGGCTATCTTTTTTTCCGCAGATCTGAATCCGCTTTTCCCACCTCCAATTGGGAAACAAATGGATTCACCCATTCCCTGATCATTTATCGTTGGTATCCATTTTGTCCTACCTCGTTCTTGCCAGAAAATCGAGACCACAAACCTTTGCTGAAGTAATCGGGCAGAAGGCAGTGGTGCGCACCTTGCAGAACGCCCTTGTCCAAGGTCGCGCCCCCCATGCCTTAATCTTCAGCGGCGTCCGTGGCACTGGTAAAACCACCCTCGCCCGAATCATGGCCAAGGCCTTGAATTGCGAACAAGGCCCAGCTGCTGAGCCCTGCAACTGCTGCCTGTCCTGTCGGCAAATCACTGAAGGGGCGAGTATTGATTTGCAAGAAGTAGACGGCGCTTCCAACCGCGGCATCCAGGAAATCCGCGAGCTGAAAGAAAAAATCCGCTTCATGCCCACCAGCTCACGCTACAAAATCATCATCATCGATGAAGTCCACATGCTTACCACCGAGGCCTTCAATGCTTTGTTGAAGACCCTTGAAGAACCACCCAGCCATGTTCATTTCATGTTCGCCACCACCGAACTGCACAAGGTTCCGGTGACTATTCTTTCCCGCTGTCAGCGCTATGAACTTAAACGCCTCAGCCACCTCGAGTTAGCTGAACATTTCAAACGGTTAGCAACCGACGAAGGTGTGCAGATAGAACCTGTAGCACTCGATATGATCGTCCGTGAGGCTGGAGGGAGCGTCAGGGACGGCCTCAGTCTCCTTGATCAAATTTTCTCTTACTGCGGGGAGGAGGTTAAGACCAAAGATGTCGTTGATGTCCTTGGCCTGGTCAGTCACCAGTTGGTCGCCGATCTGGGTAAAGCCCTATTACGTGGTGACCTGGCAGCAGTCTACGGGTTCCTCGAAGAGATGTATCTCCATGGTACGGACATCAAACGATTCAGCAACGATCTTTTGAGCTGGTTCCGCGGCCTGGTGGTCTGCAAGGTCAGTAAAAAGCCCGGTGATTCTCTTGAGGTGACCGAACAAGAATTGGCGGCCATGGTGAAAACGGCGGCCACGCACACCCTGGAAACTCTGTCTGCCCTCTTCAGTCTCCTTTTAGAGGGCTTGGAAAAAGCCTCATTTTCCCAAAAACCCCGGCTAGCACTTGAACTGACCTTTATTCGCGCGGTCCAGATCCATGATGTCGTTCCGGTCGCTGAATTGATTACACGATTTGACCAGATGCTCGCAGGTACACCACTCGATACTCTGCCCGCCCCCACCTCAATCTCCGTGCAATCCCGGCAACACGAAACAGTACATCAACCTGTCGAACCTGCTCGCATCTCCTCTCCTTCTTCAGTTCGAATAGAACAACATGTTGCCACGCAGTCGCCTGTCACCAAACCGCAGCAACAAGAGCAACCTAAACAGATCCAGCCTGTTAAAAAGGTTGCTGCGGAATCGATGCCCGAGGTCCTCCAACAAGATCTCACAAAAAAAGAAACTGCACCCCAACAGTTGAACCAAACTGAACCGATTCTGGAAGAACCGCAACCGCCAGCCCCCCAAAAACAAAATGCTCCAACAGAGGTAGCCTCTCCCCAGAAAGCGGTTGAAGGCAAAAAAAGAATTCGGCAACACTGGGATGCCTTCCTCAAGTATGTACATGAAAGACAACCCTGGATGGCAGCATCCCT
>CAITZN010000225.1 GCA_903896915.1 uncultured bacterium | reverse complement strand
TCGCCAATTTCGTCGAGAAAAAGGGAGCCATTGTTTGCGTATTCTATACGACCTATCTTCGTGCTCGTCGCTCCGGTAAACGCCCCCTTAATGTAACCAAAAAGTTCACTCTCCAAAAGGTCGTCTGGGATAGCTGCACAGTTCACCGGCACAAAGTGATGAGCGTTCCGGGGGCTGTGGGCATGAATAGCTTTGGCAACCAGTTCCTTGCCGGTCCCAGATTCTCCTTGGATGAGTACAGTACTGATATCATCTTCAGCGAGCTTGCTGATCAATTTAAACAGCCGTTGCATGGTTTCGCTCCGGCCGATTATTCCGTAAAAAGAATCAGTGGTCATGGCTCAGTCCGGAAGTTTGTCCGCAAGTTTACTGGTGGTGAGGCGCATGTTGAAACTCAGCAGCCGCATGATTTTTTTCAGAAGGATAACCCCCAGAGCAGGATAGTATTCAGTCAAGATGTCAAAACCCCGTTTGGTCAAGATTATGACAACTGAGGGTTGCCTGGCGACTACCGAAGCGGAACGGGGGGATTTGTCGATAATCGACATCTCACCAATAGTGTTGCCTTTGCCGAGGCGGGTGATAACACGGTAATCACCGGCGGTTGTTTTTTTGAGGACATCGAGTAGGCCACGGACCACAAAGCACATGAAGTCACCTTTGTCTTCCTCAACGAAGAGATGCTGGCCACGGAGTATCTCGGCAAAATTCATATGACGGGCAAGGATGTCAAGCTCATCAGTATTGAAGGCGTCAAACAGGGGTAGGGTAAGAATGAGATCCCTGGTTTTTTTTTCGTTTTCCGAAAGTTCCTGTTCGAGTGTGACGGTTTCTTTCATACCGGATAGGTGGACAGGCTGTCGTTAATAGTCAGGGAATGTTAGGCACTTTTTTGTGTTCTTTGATGCAGTTAACAATAAGACTACCACAGGTAAACCAACAAACACAAGGGACTTTCAAAGAAGGTGTCATTTTATTGACTGTGAAGGTGTTTTCTTGAATTTATAATGAGGTGATAGCATGTCTGCTCTTGTGTTTCTGGTTAAAGGATTTGTTGCCACCCTAATTATTTATTCTCTCAATTGTATACCTGCCTATGCCTGGGAAGGGCATGTCACAGGGGTGCTGGATGGCGATTCTCTCAGGGTGAAAAGAGGCAGCCGAGTCTATGAAATCCGATTGTACGGCATAGATAGCCCTGAATACGGACAATTTTGCTGGCTGGAGGCCAGGGGATTGACCAGAGGGCTTGTCCTTGGGAAGATTGTAAATATCAAACCTGTGGACACCGATCGCTACGGAAGAATTGTCGCTCTGGTGTGGCAACAAGGACAGCTGGTCAATAGCGAATTGGTCCGCAACGGATTGGCTTGGGTGTATCCACGTTATTGCCAGACGCAACCCCTTTGTAGCGACATGAAATTATTGGAAGAGGCTGCCCAAAAGCGGGGACTTGGCCTGTGGCACAAGAAGTCCCCAATGGCTCCTTGGTTATGGAGGCAGATTAAGTATTAAAATTTTTCCGGTCGGTTTCGAAAGTTTTTTTCTGCAATTGGGGGCGTTATGGACTGTTCAGGTGGCTGTCGTCGGGGATTTTTTGTACCGAATTACCGTCAGCCATGTGATTTGACCTCTGGCCAGGGTTGGTGTTTGTGTGGCGGTTACAGTATTGCTTCGTTCGTAACTTTCTTATTCTAAAAATTTTACTTCACTTCTGGTTTCATTTTTAGGATTATTGACAGATTTCCAATCCTAGTTGCAAGGCCTCTTCCATTTTATCTTTTTTTCCGGCAACTGCCCCTTTCACGTCAACACCTTGCACCAGTAATTCGCCGCTATAAGTGAAATCCATGGCATCATATGCATATCTAACGGTCAGTCGGGCTCCTTCAAAAATCTTACCGCCATCCGTTGCTGCAACGCTCACCATATAACCACGGAGATAATCGCGTTCCGGTTTGATTTCACCAAGGAGATATTTTTTGCTCCACAAGACCTGGCAACGGTCGATAAAAATCTTGGTTTGGGCCGTCACTCCGTAAAAATAGATTGGGGAACCTATAACGATTCGGTTTGCCGCGTTTATTTTTGCATACAGTGGTGTCATGTCATCGTTGAAGACACACTGTCCTTCGGTTTCACAATGGCCGCAACCTGTGCAGGGATGAATAGCGAGATCCGCCAGATTGATGTGTTCGGCCTTGTGCCCGCAACGCTGAATACCTTCTTCGATTTTTGTCAATAACAGGTCTGTGTTGCCCCGCTTGCGCGGGCTACCGTTGAAGATCAGAATATTCATGGTTGTGTTTTCTGATACATCTGCTGTCACCCGTCGAGGTCGGCATTGTATACGTCAAGTTTTGAAAATCAGGGGCGATTTTTGTATTTTGAAAGGATTCTGTTGCGTTTTTTCATCAGGAGACCGGCGCCAATGAAAAAGACTAAAAAAAGTATAAAACCGATCCCTAGTCCGATGAAGAATTTGCCCCATCCGCTATCTTTTGCAGATGAGGATGCTGCTACCCCCGGTTCTTGTGGAACAGTAACAGAGCCTTCGGCCTTAGGTTGAATTGTGTTGAGACCAGATTGTGCGGGTGCAGGTTTAGAAGCTCCTTTTGAGGTTGTCACCTGCTTTTGCTGAGCAGGAAGAGATTGTGAGGACGCTGTCATCAATTCGGGTTTTGGTGGTACGATGGTAAACCCCTTGGCCAGTAATTCAGAGGCCTTGGCGTCACGCACCTTGCGATCCTTACTTCCCATGACCAATGCTATGATTCGCACTCCCCCTTTTTGGGCCGTGGCGGCGATGGAAAAACCGGCTGCCTGGAAATAGCCGGTTTTGAGGCCGTCGCATCCTGTCACTTGGGTTAGTAATTTGTTGTGGTTGCGCATGATGAATTTATCTTCGCGAAAACCTTTGGACTGGGTCCCCGTATATTTCAGGGCTTCAGGTCGTTTGACCAACTCGCGGCAGAGAATGGCAAAGTCGCGGGCCGTGGTGACATCGGGTTCCTGTCCATCGGAAGGAGGCAGGCCGTGTACCGAGTGAAAGCGGGTGTTCTTCATCCCTAATTCTTGAGCCTTCTGATTCATCAAAGCAACAAATCCCTCTTTGGAACCAGCAACATGGGTGGCTAGGGCCACTGCGGCATCGTTTGCGGACTGAACCATCAAGGCGTAAAGGAGGTCTTCCACCGGAAATTGTTCCTTGGGATCAAGGTAGACCTGGGATCCGCCAATTTTAGCAGCTTCCGGGGTCACCTGAACCATGTCGTTTAGTTTCAAGGCCCCCTGTTCGATGCGAGCGAGGATAACAAAGAGATCCATCAATTTGAGTACACTGGCAGGGTATACTTTGGCGTCCGCGTTTTCAGTGAAGAGAACTTTTCCGGTATCCGCATCGATTACCAGGGCAGACAGATATGGATCTTTGGCGATAGCGTTCAGCGGATTACGGGCAGCTAAAGCAACGGGAGCCATAAATAACAAGATAAGTACACCGGCAGCAAAACGTTTCATAATGTAGCAAGGCTCCTGATCAGTCTAGCGGTGAGATCTATCCGGTACCATGTGGTTATCATCTTAATTAATCGCTGAAAAAGAAGGGTTGCAAGAGGGTATTGCTGCCCGTATATAGCCATCTAATAATTTGAAAACATCACAATCGGTTCGGGAAATTATTTTTCGGCTCGGCAGCCCCCATCCTTCGATGATCATAAAAGAAAAAGTGCTGAGAATATAAGATAGTTTTTACTGTTCAACAGGTTGCCTGTCAAACACTTATTCCTGTCCCTTCGGAAACTTTTCCTGGCGACAAGCAAGGATCACAATCGCATTGAAAATTACTTGAGTATCTTGCGGCAGTGCCCTATGAATAGCTATGTTATAGAGGCCAATTATTAAGGGTGATCAACTTTGTTTCTACTCTATCTCGTCGACATAAATGAGAAGTTTGTAATCAATCTTCCCTGATGAATGGGGGCAGTGAGTATGGCCTGACACCAGGAATGGAGCGATGGTGTGATTAGCTGAAGTTGAGAGTGTTCACGGATACGGGGCCGGTAAGACTGATTGAAGAGTCACGTTTGTTTCTACTTTAACTGCGTCATGGTAATCTGACGTTTTCTTTAACATTTCCCTCCTTTTTGTCGGGGGGATGAATTTGAAGGATATATGAGATGTTGAAAATTGAGAATGATACTGTTGTAATTGATAAATTTTCTGAAAAATTGCATGGTTTTCGCTTGGAAGATACCAAGAAGGCGCCAGCAATTATCGTCTTTGTTGACGATAATAAACCTGAGCTTTTGACGCTCCAGCAAGGGCAAGCGCTACCTACCAAGATAAAGTCAAAGAACATGGAGGCGGATATTCAGATCATTACATATGATGAGATTAGTCAACATATGTAAATTGCCCCGACGACGAGAGTTAGTGCCTTAGTCAAGCTGAGCGATTGCTGTTAATCTGTGTGTCGGGCACATTGGTATCAAATGGTCTTGTTAAACCAAACTTAATGTCAGTTCTGACGGAAATAACTATGACCGGCGAAAATAGTAAAGACCCGCTCCATGGCATCACCCTTGAATGCATACTCACCGAACTCCATGGCAAATATGGATGGGAGGCCTTGGCGGAAAAAGTCAATATCCGCTGTTTTAAGGAAAATCCATCCGTCATGTCGAGTCTTAAATTTTTAAGAAAAACCCCATGGGCCAGGGCTAAAGTTGAACGATTATATATCAGGCTCATGAGCAGACGGTCGAGTAAAGGTGGTAAGGAAAAAATAGAGTGATAAAAGCAATGGGAGGATCAGTTCCGCCTTGTTTCTTCAAAATGCAGGCTCCGTTGTAAGCAAGGCGCCTAGTTGTTGATACCTATTTCATTCATAGCGCCAACGGCCCTGTCGTAACGAGGGGAAGATAATCGCGCCGGTTAATGAATTTCTTCGGTGATATGTAGCTAAGGTGCTTGACAACTTGATGGTATTCCGATATAAGATTCAGTTTTAATTTTAATCCTTCATCATTGATGCTTTTTATAAGGAGTTAGATATTCCTCATGGCAAATCACAAGTCCGCAGAGAAAAGAGATCGTCAGGCTAAAGTTCGTCGTTTGCGTAACCGGATGAACAAGTCGGCAATGAAAACAGTTGTTCGTCAGGTTGAAGAAGCTCTTGTCGCTGGTTCAGAGGATCAGGCGAAGGCAGCACTACAGGCTGCTATCCCGATGATCTATAAAACAGCCACTAAGGGTACTATTCACAAGAAAACTGCTTCTCGCAAGGTTTCCCGGTTGACCAAGAGAGTCAACAAGATGCAGCCCCTTTCTTAAGGTGGAGCCTTCTTTTCTTTTTAGTTTCGTATGAATAAAAGCCATGGGAGCCGTCTGCTTCCATGGCTTTTTTTGTTTTAATTGGTTGTAAGGACGTCTTCCCGAGAACAGGGATATCGTTTTCTGTTGTGCTCATGACTCTTCTGGCGTGATGCAGTGTTGACGAGAATGTGCTTATGCTCGGTTTTTGTCAAAATTGCTGCCTACAGGTTTGAGACACCAATCCCCGCGTTATTGAAGCGCCATAGGTTTCTTCCATGTATCTTCCTGAACGACAAGCTTTCGCAGAGCTGATCGGTTCCTCCGATCTTGTCCCGGTTCATCGAACCATCATTGCAGACCTCGATACACCGCTGACCATTTTTGCCAAGGTCGCCGGTGACGATCCCCATGCCTTTTTATTTGAATCAATGGAAGGCGGTGAAAAATGGGGGCGCTATTCCTTTGTCGGTCTTGATCCTCTGGTGACCTTTGCCAGTCTTCGTGATCGGGTCTGGATGGAGTATCCTGGCCGAATTGATGCCGCGACTGATCAGACCGGGGTTAATCCGTTGGCGGAACTTAAAAAATTGATGGCCTCGTTTTCGGTGAGCAACGCCCCGGGATTGCCCCGATTCTACGGGGGAGCCGTCGGTTTTCTTGGCTATGACATGGTGCGGTTCATGGAGAAAATTCCAGACCGACATCTGCCGCTTGATCTGCCCGACAGCTCGTTCATGGTTCCCGGTATTGTCCTTATTCACGACTCAGTTCAGCAGAAGTTGACCATTGTCTGCAATGTCTGGAAGAGAGGTGACGAAAATCCCGACCTGCTCTACTCGCAAGCCTGTAAACAGATCGAAGAGATTATAAGCCGCCTCAAACAGCCGATTTCACTCCCGTTCGTTTCTCAGGAACCAGTGGTTGCTGAGCACCAGTTCACCTCAAATATGGATGAAGTCAGCTTCGCTGCGATGGTGGTTCAGGCCAAAGAATACATCTTGGCAGGTGATATCATCCAGGTGGTGCTATCGCAACGCTTCCATACCGAAACCAAACTCAAGCCCTTTGCCCTCTACCGCGCCCTTCGTCATATTAATCCAAGTCCCTATCTCTTTTTTCTTCGCCACGGCGATCTGGTGCTGATTGGTTCTTCACCGGAGATTTTGGTCCGGCTTGAGGATAACCATATCGAATTGCGCCCTATTGCCGGTACCCGGAAAAGAGGCGTGACACCTGAAGAAGATCTGGCTTTGGAAAACGAATTGTTGGCTGATCCTAAAGAGCGGGCTGAACATCTGATGCTGGTAGATTTAGGCCGCAACGACGTCGGTCGGGTTGCTGAGAACGGGTCGGTGGTGGTTCGGGATCTTCTCGTGATCGAGCGTTACAGTCATGTCATGCATATAGTTTCCGGAGTGCATGGCCAACTGCAGCCAGGCCTTGATCAGTTCGATGTGATGGAGGCCTGTTTCCCGGCGGGCACAGTGAGCGGCGCTCCCAAAATTCGGGCTATGGAAATCATCGACGAGTTGGAGGTCAGCCGTCGAGGTCCTTATGCTGGTGCTGTCGGGTATTTTGGGTTTTCTGGCAATATGGATTTCTGCATTACCATTCGTACCTTTATCACCAAGGGTAACGATCTGTGGATACAGGCTGGGGCCGGGATTGTCGCCGATTCAGATCCGAAGAAAGAGTACGAGGAAACCATCAATAAGGCCATGGGTCTGCGCCGGGCCGTGGAACTGGCGGAAAAGGGGTTTTAAGCCGTGATAGTCATCATTGATAACTACGATTCATTTACCTACAATATCGTTCAGACTCTGGCCACTGCACCGCCCTCGGCTCCTGCAAACTGGTGCGCACCGGAAATCAAGGTGTTCCGTAACGATGCCATCACCGTGGCCGAGATCGAGGCATTGTGCCCGACGCGCCTGCTTATCTCACCTGGGCCATGCACCCCGAATGAGGCTGGCATTTCCATCGCAGCGATCCGCCATTTCAGCGGTCGGATTCCTATTCTCGGGGTCTGCCTGGGTCACCAGTCCATTGGTGAAGCCTTCGGCGGGCAAGTTATTCGGGCCGGACGCCTGATGCATGGCAAAACCAGCCCGATCCACCACGATAATTGCGGGGTTTTTACCGGACTGGCCAACCCATTTGACGGCATGCGCTATCATTCCCTGGTAGTTGCAGAACAAACTCTTCCTGATTGCCTCCTGGCCACAGCGCATACCGATCAGGGTGAATTGATGGGGGTGCGGCATAAGACCTTGGCGATTGAGGGGGTGCAGTTCCACCCCGAGTCAATCATGACCGCCCCCGGCAACATCCTGCTCCACAATTTTCTTCGGCCGGATTATGAACAAATGCTGCGTGGCCGTAGTTGATCGGCTGCAATCAGGTGCAGAGGGTACGTTATGATTAAAGAGGCTATCGGCAAGATCGTTGCCCTCGAACATTTGAGCGAACAGGAAATGATCGGGGTGATGCAGGAGATCATGAGCGGTGAGGCGACCGCTGCTCAGATCGGATCGTTCATCACCGGGCTGCGGATGAAAGGCGAGACCATCGATGAGATTGTCGGTGCGGTCAAGGTGATGCGGGAAAAGGCGACCTTCATCGATACCGGCGTCAACACCGCGAGCGGCGAAGTGCTGATGGATATTGTCGGCACGGGTGGCGATGGATCCGGCAGCTTCAATGTTTCGACCACTACCAGTTTTGTGGTGGCTGCAGCCGGCGTTCCGGTGGCCAAGCACGGCAATCGTGCCGTTTCCTCGCACTGCGGCAGCGCCGATGTTTTGGAAGCGC
Source organism: uncultured bacterium (assembly GCA_903896915.1). Lineage (GTDB taxonomy): Bacteria > Desulfobacterota > Desulfobulbia > Desulfobulbales > Desulfobulbaceae > Desulfobulbus. The sequence goes on along the minus strand of CAITZN010000225.1, from coordinate 6,147 downwards.
TGGGGGTTGACTTGAGCATGCCACCGGAAAAGGTGGCGGCCTGTGTCCGTCAGGTGGGGATCGGTTTTCTCTTTGCCCCCATGCTGCATGGTGCCATGAAATACGCCATCGGTCCGCGTCGCGAAATTGGTATCAGAACGCTTTTTAATATTCTTGGCCCTATGACCAACCCGGCCGGGGCCAATGTGCAGTTAACCGGGGTTTTTTCCCGGGAGTTGACCACAGTCCTGGCTGAGGTTCTGGTTCGGCTCGGCATGAAGCGAGCCATTGTGGTATGGGGCGAGGGCAATCTCGACGAGATGACCATTACCGGTGCCACCCATATTGCTGACGGCTTTGAGGGCAAGGTGAGAACTTCGGTTCTGCAGCCTGAGGAGGTCGGGTTGCACACGGCTGGTTGTGAAACCATCCGGGGCGGACGGACCGCGATGGAATCTGCGACGCAAGTGCGAGCAGTCTTGGGGGGCGAAGTCGGCCCGAAGCTGGATATGGTGCTGCTCAATGCCGGCACTGCCTTGATGGCGGCCGGCCGTGCTACGGATATGAAAAGTGGCATCGAAGCTGCCCGAGAGATTGTGGCCTCAGGAGCCGCCCTCGATAAGCTGGAGCAGCTGGTCCGTTTCTCGAAAGCCTAATAAAGAGCCTTCTTAATGATTCTCGATACTATCGTTGCCCGGAAAAAAGAGGAAGTCGCGGCCTTGAAGTTGCGCGGTCTGCCCAGAATGGAGCAGGCTGTGGGCTTGCCACGTGGGTTTATCAAGGCCCTAATGGCGGCCCCTGGCGTGGCCATCATTGCCGAGGCTAAAAAAGCATCACCCTCAAAAGGGGTCATTCAACCGAATTTCGATCCGGTTCGTATTGCCAGGAATTATCGTGATGGCGGCGCCCATTGCCTCTCGGTCTTAACTGATGTTGATTTCTTTCAGGGCGCGCTTGAATATATTCCTCTGGTGCGGGCAACCGTTGATCTGCCTGTGCTGCGCAAGGATTTCATCATCGACCCGTTGCAAATTGAAGAAGCCCATATTGTTGGCGCCGATGCTATTCTTTTGATCGCAGCCATTCTCGATGTCGTCCAGTTGCGTGAGTACAGGCTGCTGGCCGAATCGCTGGGTATGGATGTCCTGGTCGAGGTTCATGACGAGCGGGAACTGGAATCGGCTCTGGAGGCCGAGAGCCGGCTGATCGGCATCAATAATCGCAATCTCAACGATTTTTCAGTCAGTCTGGAAACAACTTTTCGTCTGTTACAGCAGATACCCACTAATATCCCCGTGGTCAGTGAATCCGGGATATCTACGGTGGACGATATGAAACGGTTGAAAACGGCCGGAGTTAAAGCTGCTCTGATCGGGGAAAGTCTGATGCGCGCCGGTCAGCAGGATCTGTTGTTGCGGGAATTTTTATCGGTATGAACGGACAGAAGCGCATTCGGATCAAGATCTGCGGCATGACCCGCCTTGAGGATGCCTTGTGCGCAGTTGAGGCGGGGGTAGACGCGCTGGGATTCATCTTTTATGCGAAGAGCCCGCGTGCTATCGATCCGGAGGCGGCGCAACGGATCATTGCAGCGCTGCCGCCCTTTGTCGATGCCGTCGGTGTATTTGTCGATGAGGAGCTTGTGCAAGTCGAGGCGATTGTCAAGCAGTGTCGACTCAGTTATGCCCAGCTGCACGGGGCGGAATCACCTGAAGAATGCCGTCATCTTGCCGAAATCGCTACTCCCTGTCAGGTGCTCAAGGCCATCCGCGTTGGTCCTCAGACCACTGCTGCGAAATTAGCACCCTATCGGGACAGCGTCCAGGCGTTTTTGCTTGATACCTACCAGGAAAATGCCGTGGGCGGTACCGGCGAGGCTTTTGACTGGTCTCTGATCGACCGCCTCAATCTCACTAAACCCCTCCTGCTCGCAGGGGGGCTGAGCGTTGCCAATATCCGACTCGCACTGGAAGAGGTCCGGCCCTACGGAGTAGACGCAAATTCCGGACTTGAGATGGCACCGGGTATCAAGGATCATAATCTGATCAGGCAGTTCGTCGCTGCAGTACGGAAGTTTGAATCGGACTGTTTAACGGGCCAGCAATAAAGCGTATTTAAATCCGTCGGCTTTCAGTTCTTTTTCGTAAATCTTTGCTTTGGCCAGTGAGTTGCTGGCAAAGACCATGACCCGGTACAGGTTCATGCCGGCCGCCGGATATTGTTGAATGATCACGTCGCGGCCTTTATTGGCAAAGCCTTTTGCCAATATCCTAGCGTTTTCAATCTTAACAAACGCCCCCACTTGCACATAGAAATTGCCTTTGTCGAAATCAGGGATCGGCGGTTTTTTATGCGGCGGCTTGGCTTCCGGTGATTTCTTCGTTGTTGCCACTACCGGTTCTTCCACAGTCTCTTTCTCTTCCAGGGCAATGATTTCCACATTGGCGGTCCCCTTGCCGATAATTCCGAGAGCTGCGGCCTTGGTATGGGTCAGATCGATGATTCGCTCCTGGACAAAAGGACCCCGATCGTTGATTCTGACCACCGTTGACTTGTTGTTTTCAAGGTTTTTCACTAACAGTATGGTGTCCATGGGCAGGGTCTTGTGGGCCGCTGTATCGCCGTACATATTGTACACTTCGCCGTTAGCTGTTTTCCTCCCGTGAAACGGTTCTCCGTACCAGGAGGCCTTTCCTTGCTCCTCGTAGCCTTGCGCAGTAGGAATAGGAATATAGGTGATGCCGTTAATCACATAGGGCCGCTGCGTTCCTTTGCTTGTTGATTTCTTTTTGGTGGTTTTTTGGGCAGTGCCAGTGCCTGTGCCAGGTTGTTGGGAAGTGGTTGTCGATTTTGTTCCGCAACCGAAGCTGATGAACAAAGTGAGAACAAGCAACGAAATGAAGGATATCCTTGGTGAGCAGTGTGGATTGTAAAGAGGATTCATGGAATTGGTTTGCCGTCTGGAGTGAGGAGATCCTTGAACCTGTCGAGATAAAACAATCCCGCGTGTCCTGTGGTGTGGGGCGTGTAGGGCCTTAGTCCAGTCCCTGAACCTTTGATACTGTCAAAGAGCACTTGTCCGTCGGCCTCTACCATCGACAGGCGCAGGTCGAGTATGGGCCGGAAGACTTTGATAACACCGTCCGTATCTTTTTGAATGATCATGTCTTCCCAACGACGCTGGCCAAATCCTTGGTACCAGACCCCCTGTCGTGATTCGCCGGTCAGGCCGTCGCGCATGGTCGGCGGCCGTTCGTCTTTGTCACCGGAAAGATTATGCTCCAACAGTGTCTCAATTTCGGAACTTGATTGGACGGTTAGCCGTTCCCATGGTTCATACTTGTCTGTCTTGGAGAGTAGCAGGTGGGTGGTTGCATCATTGACGCTCCATTGCCCATGGCATACCTGGCAGGCCACTTTTTGTTGGTATTGCCGATGCGCCGGATGCTGCATAATAGGGACGGTGTATTCCCGGCCACTTTGGCGGGAGGTCAGTACCAGTGCGTTGTTCTGAACCTTGAGATTGCGAAGCGGCGGGGTAGGGCGGCCTGGTTGCCAGTCATGACAGCTATTGCAGGCCAGGGAAAGTGATTGGTTATGGCCGCTGTCCTGATGGCAGTCGACACAGGTTAGTCCTCGCTGCTGGTGAATATCTGTGGCAAGATCGTGCGTTTCCACACCGTATGGGCGAGAAGACGTTTTGCCGATGGTATAAGGGGTTCGATATTCCCAGTTGAAATCGTGCTCATACCGACCATAGTAATCGCTGCCCACATAGTTGCCGTAGTGGCAACTCAGGCATTGAGTATCCGTGGGGGGGGTAAAGGCGTGGGATTGCAGTTTTCCGCCCGTGAAGGAGAGGTGGCAGGCGCTACAACCTGTGCCATGAGTAACAGCCGGATACTTGTCACCCGAGGAATAGACATGGCAGCGCAGGCAGCGGCGGCGGAGCATGTCGTCGGCCAGTGCGAGCGGGGTTGTAATCGAAGTGGCGACAGGGATGTCTGTCGGAGCGGCCAGGCGGTTTGGCGAACCAAAATGTGTTCTTATCGCGTTGATTTCTTTGCTAAGAGTAAAATGCAGGGAATGGATCGCATCGGTTATCTGCCGAGGATGGCATGTGCCGCAGGCAACTGCCATGTTTGCCGGGTGAGCCGGTTTAGCTATCAGGCTGGTGTGGGCTTTGTCGATGTTCCCTTCATTATCAAGGCCTCCATGGCAGGAGGTGCAGGGCAGATTGTGGGCCGGATCGAGCTTGACCACTTCATGGCAACCTGTGCAACCGGGTTCTCTGGGCGTGATCGTTACCGGCTCGATAGCAGGCGTTTTTTGAGATTTTGGGGGAGCGATCTCCTCGGTACGGCAACCGCAGAGCAGTAGGAGAATAATGAGTAAGGAGGCGAAATAGCAATTCATATTCTTGACACTGTACCATAAAATTGCTAGATCAATAAACCTCAATCCGCACTCTCCGGAAGCATATTCACCTCAAAGCCGATATAGCTCAGTTTGGTAGAGCGGCTGATTCGTAATCAGTAGGTCAGCGGTTCAAGTCCGCTTATCGGCTCCAATAAAATTAAGCACTTAGCTCTTTTTGAGTTAGGTGCTTTTTTGTTGTGCGCGCATTTTGTCCATCCATGGTCCAACTTTTTTTCGGGTGACAACGGGTGGGTAGGGGAATTTTTAGGAGAATAATTGGTTTTTGCTCTCCTTGGAGAGTAACCTTACCGGAACGATTTCATAGTTTTACTATGAACAGTTTTCCCTGTTAGGGGGAAATTTGGTTGATTTCTGGCTTAATCGAAGGGCAGGGAAATCCTACGTTCTTTCCATATCCAGAGTGGGATTGATAGAAGCTTTGAGGTGCCACCTGCCGTTGCTCTCCCTCCTCTCCTCGATATGGTTTCTTTCAATCGTTTCAGGCGGCAGTCCTGCAGAGTCTGGCGAACGCGCCAGGGCTAGAGCCCGCCCCTCGGAAAACCCGTCCTTGCCGATAATCAACCAGCCAGTAACCGCCGGGATGACAGCGGGCCGCCGTGAAGATAAAGGGCTGCTCCTCGGAAAAACAAGGGTGCAGATACAGCCCCTGGGCATTTTTTTCAGGCTGCATCAAAGACATGGCCTCATGCAGGGACGGTAACCTCCAGTCGTGCCAGCCGGAATACCCTTGCTTGCAATGTTGTTCCACCGCACGCTTGATGGTGCGCATTGAGGCAAGATCTAACCCACCCCTTTGCCAAACGAGCCCGGCGTATTCGTCGGTGACGGTGAGGTGGTCATTATTGTCGACCAGAAAACAGGCAAAGCTGCCCTGGGGCCGGCGATGGTTCTCGAAAAAGTTCCAGGTGTTGATTTCGTTTTCCAACTGCACCTCGTCGAGTTGCTGAGATTCAGAAGGCAGATAGCATCGTCGGCCCGTAAAGGATAGGGTTCCCAGCAACGGCAGACCGATAGGGCAGATCGGTGCCACCATGCTCTCGGCCATCAACTGCAGGCAACTCACATCCTTTTTATCGATCAGAATAGTTTGCAGCCATTGCTTGAGGGGCAGGTCAATGGCATGGGTCCGGCGAAGCATCGAGCTGGTCTCAGGATTGGCAACACAGGCACGAACCATCGCTATTGGTGCCTTGATCAGGGCCAGCACCCTTGCGTATTTCACGCCCTGCTCCATCAGTAGGAGCTTGGGCTCTGCCTCCCATGCATCGATATAGCAGTAGAGCACTCGCTGTTTGGTGGCGCATTGCTCTTCATGAAAGCCGGAGCACGTAAAGGTCCGATAGGCTAGGTCTGGGGTCATTTCCAGATCGATGCACTGAACCGTGGTATTGCTTACGCCAAGTTGCTCAAACAAATCCATGTTTTCTCTCTCTGAGGATTACGATCCGTACCTGTTGCAAAATCCATTGATGCCAAACAAGGTTGGCGGCCACCATGAGGTGTTGTGTGAAACCCGCAAAGAACTAGCTGTTTCAACAGCTTCAGGCCAAGGGGCTGTTCCGTTGCCCGCCGAGCGGCAGTGTCGACCAGTTCCTGTAGAATTATCTCCATTAAATGCCAGACTTTGACTCCGATGCGGATACAGCCGGTTAACGTGGCACCGGCTCGGCCGCAGGCCATGTGCATGTGAAGCAGCGGGATGCCGGTTTCGTCGCGGAACAGGGTGCC
>CAITZN010000224.1 GCA_903896915.1 uncultured bacterium | reverse complement strand
GGGGCGTCTGGCATTACACCATCGGGCAGCGGCGCGGCCTCGGCCTGCCGGATGCCACCCCTTGGTATGTTGTGGGCATCGATGCAACGGACAATCGGATTATTGTCGGTAAGAATACGGATCTTTTCCACACAGCCTGTTCTATCCATTCCCTGCAATGGTCGCAAAAGCCCCTTCCCCTTCCCTGGCGTGGTCAGGTGCAGTTGCGGTTGCATCATACACCGGCGGCTGCCCAGGTGAGTCTGTCTGGTCCTGATTGCTGGCAGATCCTGTTCGATACCCCGCAGCGGGCCATTACGCCCGGGCAGTTTGCGGTCTTCTACGAGGGGGACCAGGTGTTGGGGAGTGGTGTGATCAGCGGACCCGGGCCGATATCGGAGGCTGACACCCCGTGAAAAAGATCGCCATTACCACCTTGGGCTGCAAGGTTAACCAGTTTGAGTCTGCTGCCTTTGCCACCGCCTTTGAAGCACAGGGTTGCCAATTGGTAGCTTTTGGCGCGGCAGCGGATGTCTATGTGATCAACACCTGTACGGTCACGGCTCGTGCCGGCCAGCAATCCAGGCAATTGATCCGGCGTGTCCTCCTCGCCCATCCCGAGGCACGGATCGTAGTTACCGGCTGCTATGCCCAGATGGACCCGGAGACTGTGCTGGGGCTTGCCGAACAGCCGGTGACCATCATCGGCAACGGCAACAAACACCTGTTGGTGGAGGCCGCGCTTGCCGAGGAGCACCCCGACCTGGTCATGCTGATGGGGCAGATCCGCAGGAAAAAGGAGATCTGCGATCTGCCGGTGAAGCGTTTCCGGGGACGCACCAGGGCCTATCTCCGCATTCAGGACGGCTGCGACAATCTCTGTTCCTACTGCATCGTGCCCTTTACCCGGGGACGCAGCCGTAGCCTGCCACTGGCGCGAGTCCTCCAGCAGGTGGAAGTCTTTGCCGAACAAGGGTATAAGGAGTTGGTGATTACCGGCATCAATGTCGGCAAATACGGGCTTGATCTGGGCGAGCAGCAGACCATCTACAGCCTTCTTGACCGCATCTGCCGCGATTTTCCCTCGTTGCGGATGCGCCTGAGTTCCATTGAACCAACCGAGGTCAATGACCATTTGTTGGAGCTGATGACCACCCATGCCAATCTTATGCCCCACCTGCATATCCCTCTGCAGAGCGGCGATGACGAGATCCTGGCCCGCATGAATCGGCGCTACACCCGGGCCGACTTTGCCGCAGTGATCGACCGGGTGCACCGGGCCCTGCCGATGGCAGCCATCGGTTGCGATGTCCTGGGTGGATTCCCTGGTGAATCGGAGCAGGCCGCGGAAAACACCTACCAACTACTGGCGGAGTTACCGGTCCACTATCTCCACGTCTTTCCCTATTCCCGGCGCCCTGGAACCCTGGCCGCCTCTTTCGGGGAGCAGCTTCCCGGCCCGGTGAAAGATGCCCGAGTGCAGCGGTTGCGCAGACTGGACAGGGAAAAACGAGCGCTGTTTTATCAGGAGCATATCGGGACAGTTCATCAGGTCTTGGTGGAACGGCGTTCTCCTAAAAGCGGTCACCTCCAAGGGTTTTCAGAAAATTATCTGCCGGTCCTCTTTCCTGGATCCTCAACCCTCTTGCGCCAGGTTGTCCCTGTCCGGATCACCGGTATCGAAGAGGGGCAACCCATGGGCTGCGTTGTTGATGCGGTGCTTGAGGAAAATCACGGAAACAGGTAGGTTGTTTTGAAAAAGGTACAAGGAACAGGCGGATGATCGGAGAAATTATCGCCATCGGCGACGAACTGACCTCTGGCCGCATTACCAATACCACCAGTGGGTTGGCGGCCAGGGAATTGTTTTTGCTGGGTCACGAGATCCGGGCTATGCACACCATTGGCGACGTGCCGGAACTTATCGGTACCACGCTGCAGGCGGCGATTGCCCGTTCTGATTTTGTGATTGTCACCGGCGGCTTGGGGGCGACCACCGATGACCTGACTACTGATGCGGTTGTCCAGGCACTCAATCTCAAAACCGCTGTGCATCCTGGTGTGCTGGCCAGTCTCAAGGCACGCTTGTCCCACGAAATAATGAGCGGAGCGGTGTCGCTTGCCAAACTCGCCGAGCTTCCCGAGGGAGCTGAGGTCTTGGATGACGACTGCCGTATGGCCGGTTATCTGCTCCGTTATAACGGTAAACCGATCTATTTTCTTCCCGGTGTGCCGCCACAGATGGAAATGCTGCTGCACAGCAAAGTGCTGCCCGGATTGCGAGCCTTTTCGCCCTCTCCGACCGTGCCGGTCTGTCAGCAGATCTATCGCACCTGTGGTCTGCAGGAGGTGGCAATCAATCAGTTGCTGCTGCCTTTGGCTGGCAACCCGGCCTTGCAGGTGGGCTACTACCCAGTCGGTTGTGAGGTCCATATCAGCCTCACCCTCCGTACTCTCAGACACGGGCAGGACGATTCCCTGTTTCTTGAGACCGACATCTTCATCCGGAAGGTTTTAGGCAATCATCTGTATGGCACCGGCAATGCGACGTTAGCCTCGGTTGTCGGGCAACTGCTTAAAAGCAGGGGCCTGATGCTTGGTGTTGCCGAATCCTGCACCGGCGGGCTTATTGCCAGCAAAATCACTGAGACGCCGGGCAGTTCCC
>CAITZN010000223.1 GCA_903896915.1 uncultured bacterium | reverse complement strand
TACCGCGTCCTCTTTACCCCAATCCAAATGAATCATGGGGTAATTCTTTCCAGTATCAATATGACGCCACGAGTTAACCAATTATTCTGGTTCGGTTTTCTCGCATTCGCGTTGATTGCGAGCGGATGCTCCAGCATCAACCGGTGTAAAGATACGAATGGTACGGTAATTGACGTCACAGCTCTCACCACGTCTTCAAGCGGAGACATATTTGCAGGCGGAACGCTTTACATTTTGGAAAACTGTGTTTCCGAGGAAGTCTTTCTTAGAGGCCGCCGACTTCCTAAAGGGTTAATCCTTTCTGTTTCTGGAGATCTCGGAAAATCGTGGGTAGCGCGAAGGATTCAATTGTCCCAAATGGAATTTGCTGACAATTATTATGAGCTTAGTGGGTTGGCAGTACACAACGAAAGGACGGTTTTTGCGGGTGTTAATATACAGGAGGTCAGTTATTTCAAGAGCAGGAAAATGAGCGCCCGGAATGCCAGACTTCTCAGGTCAGATGATAAAGGCCTGACCTGGACGCAGGAGTATGACTTTGGTCATGATCAGGTTTTATCAATTTTGGCCACGTCAAATTCAGTTATAATCGCCGCGCTTTGTAATAAAGGAATCCTTCGATCTGCAGACAATGGCAAGACCTGGATACCAACCGGTCTTCGGGCTGATACATATTGCAATGATCTTACATTGACATCAAATAACGCCGAGGACATCTACGCCAGTGCTTGGGGTAAAAATGGTCCTGGTTTTTACCATTCAACTGACGAAGGCGAAAATTGGACCAGAATGCCACTCCCAGCCACAAAATACCTACCCACAATTGCGACTAATAAAAAAGGAGATGTCGTTGCTGCCAGTTCCGGTCCATGGGAGGGCGAAGTCTACCAATCTAATGATCACGGCAAGACTTGGAACAAAGTGAACGCACCCCACAAATCATGGATCGAACAATTAGGCGTGACTGGTGATGGCACTTTCCTGCTGCAGTCAATGGGTGGCAACTATGCGTCCACTGATTGCGGAAAAACTTGGACGCAGAGAAATAATACATGGACTGGTGCAAACAACATCCCAGGGAAACATTCGCTTGTCATTCATCCTTCCGGTATGCTTCTGGCCTTCGAGAGGCTAGATTTTAACGCTCCGCCATCAACATGGGGTAAAGGGTGGGGGAATGGTTGGGGTGGATATATCTATTCTTCCAACGATTCTGGGCAGAGTTGGCATATGTTACGCCCACTTGTTGAGAAAAGTCCCGAGTAAGACAGTGTTGAAACCGCTTCAAAGCGGTACCATTTTGGTCTGTCCCCCTATTATTATTGTCATGAGTTGACGACAGGGGTCAGGTTCATGCGTTCAAACCAATAACTTTCATCGGGTTCTCCTGTCAGACAAAGACGACTGAAGGTAAAAACATCGACCTTGTCTTTAAGTAGCGCTGCCAACGGCAGAACCTCTTTCAGATTGTGATCCGTTGCCGTCAGCATAATGTGACAAGGCACCTCCAGTTCCCTGAGGACATCAGAAAACCCCATAACTCGGTCGTAATGCCCTTTGCCTCGGATAAAATCGTTATGGGAACGGCGTCCCTCCAGGCTCATCTGATAGGAATTTGGGGGGCGGATCTCGCAGATGGCCTCTATTTGCCTACGTTCAACTGGGTTGCCGAGGATGTCGACCTGGAAACCCCGCCGCACCGCTTCCCGATAAAGATCAGAGAAGCCGGGGTAGAGGAACGGGTTGCCCCCGGTGAAGCTGATATCCCCCACAACCCAATGTTCTTTGCAGAAGCGCTCAAGTTCATCTAGTACGTGCAGCGCACAGATCATTTTTACATTCAGGCTGTCTGAAATCGGGACCAAGGAGGTGGAGGTTTGCCGGAAGATGGGCGTCGCGAAACGACCTTTTACAACTGGAAGAAAAAATATGGCGAATTGGGTGTCAGCGAACTACGGCGCCTGAAACAGCTTGAAGAGGAGAACCGTCAGTTGAAGAAGCTGGTGGCGGGCTCATGTTGTTTGCAATTTACGGTCGAATTTCTCATCCTGTAAAGTTACGATATTTCCAATGAGTCATGACCCATCGTCTCGCCTAAATCCTTTGCAGTTGGAAATCGACTGTTCATTCTTTTTTCATTAACGGATTATTCTCCCTATACGGGTGCCCCACCCTCTTGATTTTCCGATCAAGCTTCACTTTCCCGACATCACAACATTAGAGCACCGATATGTTACACAACAAAAACGTAGATCGCGCTCACAAGGAGCATGAGAATGTGCAGGCCATAATAATTCCTTTTCGGGATCATGCCCGCAAAGTCGCGAGTATTGAAAAGATGGAGCACGTAATTGCCTGAAATCGTGCCGATGCCCATCACGGCCAAGCCTATCCAGTGAATCGTTGTGGCGGAAATTGAAAAGGACAGGTGCTCGAGATGAAATCCGAACTGTCTTCCAAAGGTGGGCACGACATCGCCGATATTGGCGAGGAAATAATCGAGGCGATAAGCCAATTCGCCGGTAAAGGCGAGCGGCACCAGGACTGGAACCATGGGCGAGAATTTTCCGAACAAGGGGTCTTCGGTGGTAGTGAAGAGAGAGGAGCCAAAGCGAATCACCTGCGCGGCGCAAGCAAAGCCCAGCACAAGCAATAGGCTGAAGGCAAGGGCATTGGAGCCGAACAACCACTGTTTAATCACGGCATAGGGGGCGGTATGCTGGATGAAGCGCGCCAGTTGTGAACCGATCAGGAAGGGGATGATCAAGGAGCAAGTGAGATGGCGGCCTTTGTTAATGATCAACTCGACAAAGGGATTGCGCAGTTTCAAACGAGGGCTGTCCCGATCACAGAGAGCGAGACAACGCCCGCAGAGAAGGCAGTCGATGTTGTTTTTGATGTTGAAAGCGCCAAGGTATATCGGACAACCCGCCTCGCTCTCCTTTCCTTTCTTGCAGGCAAAGGTTCGGCAGGCTTTGCATTTGTTGAGGTCGGGCCGCAGTTCGATCATAGACAGGGTGGCCGCCGAGCCGATGATTTTTCCCATGGGGCAGAGATAGCGGCACCAGGACTGGCCACGGAAAAGAATGGCCATGATCGTGGCCCCAAGGAGGATGCTCATGAGCAGCAGGGCTGTGCCGAACGGCCACTGCTTCATCTCGGTCACCGATTCGGTCCAGATGATCAGGGCAAAAAAGCTCAGGGCAAAGGAGGTGCAATGCTTGATCAGGAAAAAGGGAGGTTCACGGTTGAGGCTCAGCCTCAGGACCTGCAGGATGCGGCCGATACCGGGGAAAGGGCAGATGCCGCACCAGGACCTGCCCATGAAAAACCAGCTCATCACGATGCTGACCCACCAGATCCCCCAAGCCAAGAAGAGCGAGACGTTGCGGTTTGGATCCTCGGGACCGAACAGCCCCAGGAGAATAATGAGGGAAAAAGCGATATCGCCGAAGCTGCGAAGATAGAAAAGGTTGTAGCGATGCTGATAGAATCGTTTGATCCCTGGAAAAAGAGCAAACAGATCGACACGCGCCTCTTCGTCGAAAACAAATAAAACCTTGATGATCTCTTTGATGCGTTCTAAAAGCGGCATGTCCACCCATTGTGGTGCCAGATCCGTAAATGATCTGTATTAAATCCCAAATGGTAAAGGCGGGAGTGGGCCTTGCTCAGAACGAGCTGAGCTTTATGTCAACTAACCAGTTGAATGCAAAAGCATGGTCAAACTATTGCCAATCAATGTTAACTATGGGAAGTTACATTCACAGAGATTTCTCTTTATGGTTGTAATCAAAAGGTGGGCAACACCTCCTGATGTTAACCCTGAGAACTGATCCCCCTTACGCAAATGCTTTCCTGGACCACCTCTAATTAATCATAGAAAAAACGCGGGGTCCTGACAGAACTTCTTTGTTACAAGTCGCTCTGTTTTCATCATCGCGTAACGAATCTAATGACATTATTTGTTTCATGATACGCTGTGTCCGCTCACCGACAAGAGCAGCACGACAAAAAAAGATGTAATGAGTGTCAGCAGCAGCGCAAGAACAAAGGCGACCCGAATCACCACCCCTTCATCACCAATCCTGTCTATAGAGGCGGCTGCATTCTGCAGTTTTGCTGGCGAGACGACGCTGGCAAGTCCGCCGCCAAAAGCAAGGCCAGCTGTAACAATAAGCAAACCATCCGTGGAAAGGTTGAGATTTCGAGCCGTAGACATGGTGTACTTAGCAAACATTGCGATGGTCGAGGCCTCGCTCCCGGTCAAAAACCCCCCGAAAAGTCCTATAAAAGCGACTATTTGCCCATACGCCCCCTGAAACACCTGGGCTGAATTGTCTGCGAGCACTTTAACCATGCTCGGCATGGCAAACTTCTGTGCAGCCATGTCATAGCCAGACATATTCATGATCTCACCGATGGCAAAGAAAATAGCGGCAGCAAAGACTGGTCTTGGTGCCCGCTTGAGCCATATCGAAAAAGCATCACGCAACTGTCTCTTGGTGGGGCGCAGAAAAGGAAGTGCAAACAGAGTGCTGACCAGAATCCAGGTGTAGGCCTGCCAGAGAGCACGGGTGTCGAGAGGCTTGCCGTCGGCCGTCAGTCCGAGGATTGGCAGTTTCATGGTTCGATAGAGCCAGGTGAAAAGGTCCTGTGGAACATTCAAAATCAGGATCAGTACAACAAGTATGATCCAGGGCATAACCGCCCGCCAAAGCGGATAATTTTTTGCCAGGGTTAGTTCTTCCGCTGTCAGGTGACGCCGATCAAGGATCGGTTTTCCCGTAACAATCAGGTAAAGACTCATGGCCAGGATGACCGCAATGCCGCAGAGGACCCCGGTCAGTACCACGAGATTGTCGTAGCGGTTGGTAAATGATGAGACAACGCCGATAACCCCACCGGTAATCAGACAGGGAAGCCATCCCTTTCGTATAGCTCGCCATCGGCCGACGATCCAGAGCATGCAGAACCCGATCAAAGTGGAAACTACCGGCAGAAACTGAAAGAAGACCATGCCCGCCTGGTGCAGGGTGATTTCATTCCCATTCCCAAGGAAATTGTTAGCAATATCGACGAAGACAACAATCGGAGCACCGAGCAGGGCGTAGGTGCAAAGAGCATCATAGCCGATGGCCGGCAGGGCAATAGCCACATAGGTGGAATATCCCATGGCAACCAATATCGGAGGGAGAATGGAGACTGGTGTGGCACCGACAGCTACCATCAGAGTACCGAAGCCAATGTTGATCATCATTATCTGGACCGAACGGTTGCCGCTGGCAATGGTCTTGATGAAAATGGTTATCCGTTGCAAAGCCCCTGTTTTTTCCATAATAGCCATCTGCAGCAGCGATGCAGCCACAATGAGCGACACAGAAAAGGAACGAATGAGACCAGCACCCGTGGAACGCAAGATCACTTCGACAGAGGTTTGAAACCCGAGCCAGGCTACCAGTGAGATCAGGAGCCATCCAATGATGCCGCTGATGTCAGCAGCCTTACGAAATATCAAAAGGAGAATCAGAATGACGGCAATAGGCAGCAGGGTTAATAACAATGGGGACATGAAGGCAGCACTCTTGGGCAGTTGTTTGGTCAAAAATACAGATAACTGGCTGGGCGCTTCAACATAATATAAACCAGAAATGCCCGCCAGGGTTTAGACCCTCGTGTACTTGCCATTGAACCCTTAAGGCAAGCGCCCCTCACGCAAAGGGGTGTGGAGGGAAATCCTTTGCGGTCTTTCCCCTGACGTTCCCCATGCCCCGCTGTATATGATAACTACTTAAAATGCAAAGAGTAAAAAATGGCACCGAATCCACAGCAGTCTATATGATGCAACAGGACGAAAGGGTTCTGCAGACTACATCAACAAATGTCTTAAATCTGTTATGTCCGTTATGAACTTCATCAAGGGTCGACCGCCAGGTCAAATACCTAAGCGGCCATTCCCTGTCGGCAGGGCATGCAGCACCCGATTCATCCTTCCCGACAACTTACGTTCGAGCAGGGTTTCATAATAATCGACCACCCGGCAGAGGGCGGCCAGATCAATCCCGGTCTCGATCCCCATGCCGTGGAACATGTTGACGGCGTCCTCGCTGGCAACATTGCCAACCGCTCCGGGGACACAGGGGCAGCCGCCCAGGCCGCCGGCCGCCACGTCAAACAGCCGCACCCCGGCTTCAAAACCGGCGACCATATTCATCAGCCCCAAGCCACGGGTATCATGGAGATGCAAGGAAAGCTCAACCTCTGGAAACGCCTCATGCACCCTGGCCACCAGGCTTTTCACCTGGAGCGGATAGGCCATGCCGGTAGTATCCGCCAGATTGATGGCACCAGCGCCGGCCGCGACCATCTGCGCCACAGCTTCCAGCACCGCTTCTTCGGCCACCGCCCCTTCGTACACGCAGCCAAAGGCGCATTGCACCCCGGCACGAACGCCAAGCCCCGCAGCAGCAGCCACACCAATCAACCCGGTCATCAGCTCAAGGGCTTTTGCCGCTGGTTGACCAACATTTCTCCGGCTGTGGCTGTCCGACACAGAGACCGACATGCTGATATGGCCTAGGCCGCAGCGAACAGCGCGCTCCAACCCCTTTTCATTGAGCACCAGACCAGTACAGAGCAAATCGGGAAATTCTTTGCGGGCCAGCGACACCAGAACATCGGAATTGGCCATCTGGGGCACCGAGCGCGGATTGACAAAACTGCCGAGTTGCAGCCGTTTGATCCCGGCATCGACCAGCAGGCGCACCACCTGCAGTTTTTCCGTCAGGCTGAACAGCCTGCTTTCCGCCTGCAAACCATCGCGCAGGGATTCTTCTTCCAAGACAACCCGCATCTTTGCACTCATCTGGTAGTATATTTTCCCGATTATTCCATTTCTAAATCAAAATGAGAACGCGAAGGCAAGCGAGCAGCGACGAGACAGTACAAGTAGTACGGAGAGGAGCCGTACAGCGCAGCCGACAAAGTTAACGTTTGATTTAGAATTGGAATTAAACCTTGCCCTCAACTCGGCAAGCGGTTCCTTTCTGCCACACATCACCCATTTTTTCCATCTCTTTCAAGCCGCTTGCAAGTTCAAACGATAATCACCGCTTCTTGAACAAGCTACGGCCAGGATCACTTGCCCCTGTACACCTTCATTGCACATCCACATCGCCATTATTCCCTGGAAAAATGGCCCTGTTGCCTTTACAATTATGGATAATCAAAGTGCGCCATTTTCCCAACAAACTCTTTACAACGACAGGTTATCCCTTTGAAAATAATCAACATCATCGGCAGTGCCAGAAAAAACGGGACAGCGCCCTGATCGCTCAGGCCTTTACGGAAACCGCCGCCCATATGGGGGCCACGGTCACGGATTATTACCTCAACGCCATGCAGTACCGGGGATGCCAGGGTTGTGAAGGATGCCACACCCGCTCCGATCGGTGCGTCCTCAAGGATGATGTCACCGCAATCCTTGATGATCTGTATTCCGCGGACATTGCCGTCTTTTCCGCACCGGTCTATTTCGGCGACACCTGCGGCCAGTTCAAAATGTTTTATGACCGGATGTGGTCGCTGATCAAAACAGATGCGACGACTGAGGACGACAGCAGCCGTCTCCCCCCAGTTAAAACCGCGGTGCTTATCCTGTCGCATGTTGATGCGACAGGTGCCCATAGCGATGTCCTGGATCGCTATTCGATGTACCTGGAGTTCTACGGTTTCGACGTCAGAATCATCACGGCCGCTGGCATCCGGATCCAACCAAACACCGATGTCAGCGTCTTTCTAAACGATGCCGCCGGCCTGGCTAGGGAGTGACTGCAGGAAAGATGACAGGCCCGGCTCTCCCCTGCCTGCCCTTCACGGCCGGCTGCAACCAATGGTATTATTCGCCTTATTGCGGAGAAAGAAGTACAAATACGCCATTCTCACCCCAATACAAATACCGCAATGCCCGACTTCCAGCAGCCATAGGAGGCAAACATGGACCTGCAATTCACCGTCGACCAAACCCTCTGCATTCAGTGCGGGGCCTGCGTCGACGATTGTCCTTTCCATATCATTGAGCTGACGCCGGACTTTCCGGCGCTCAACCCGAAAAGAATCCACCACTGCATCCAGTGCCAGCATTGCCTGGCGGTCTGCCCGACCGGTGCCTTGTCCATCCTGGGCTGCAATCCGCAGAACTCCCTACCACTGCCGGAAAGCTTGCCCAATGGCCAACAGATGACCGCCCTGATCCGAGGCCGCCGCTCGATCCGCCACTTCCAGCCCGAACCCCTTGATGCCGCTGTCATCGAATCCATGCTGCGGACCGTGGCTAACGCCCCGACCGGAAAAAATAACCGCCAGTGCCTGTTTACGGTAATTGAAGATCAGGCCTCCATGGCCCTGTTCAGACAAGAGACCATCGAAGGGCTTCGCACCGCAGTGACCGAGAAACGGCTATCGGACGCACAGAGCTATTTCCGACATGTAGTCTCGGCCTGGGATCAAGGCCGCGACATCATCTTCAGGAACGCGCCGCATCTGTTCATGGTGTCGGTACCGAAGACGGTTTCCACCCCGGATGCGGACATCCTCATCGCCATGAGCTATTTCGAGCTGATGGCTGCCAGCATGGGCATCGGCACCTTGTGGAACGCTATGATCAGATGGGCCTTTTCTGAAATATCAACGGATATGTACAAGCGTTTAGGCATTCCTGAGGACCACATCAAAGGGTATGCGCTCCTTTTCGGTAAGCCGGCGGTCACCTATCACCGCACGGTGCAGCGAGATGAGGTGCAGATCAACCGGGTGATGCTGTCCTGAGCGGAAGCGAGCATGCAGGCGGGAAGAAGATCCACACAGTGACCACACTAAAGCCCCCTATAACACTCTCGACACGAAAAATGCGCAGGTAAACTCATGATGACTGGTAACG
>CAITZN010000222.1 GCA_903896915.1 uncultured bacterium | reverse complement strand
GGCTGCATAGCCGCAAATCTCGACGATCAAGGCATCATTTTTTTCAGGAGTGGTGATAAGTTTCTTAATATCTTTAGCGGCTTGAACGGCGGCTTGCATGGGAAAGGCGATAAAAGCAGCGCCAAAGGTGCCACCGAGGACGATCAAGGCCGCTGTTGGTTGGACCAAAGAGTTTAGATGCAGCCCCTCAAGGGCGGCCCCTCCAACGATCGCCCCTAGGGCTAGGAGTAATCCTAAAATAGTTGCTATATCCATGAGCTGTCAGTCTCGTTTGCGGAAAAAGGGCGGCCGTAATGCTTCGGCACGAAATACTTAATAGGCAATTGTAGATGGATAACGGGATTTATAAAAGAAAAAATTATTTTATTATCCTGGAATTCGTGTGGAATGCAGTAAAAAATTATGATGGCGTGTCCGTGATTGCGAACTGTCTGGATTGGTGGATAATTCTGACTCGATAGGCAACTATTTGATCGATAATTTCTTCTGTCTTTTCCCGAACAAGGAAGTGGTCGTCATTCACGAGGCTGATAATCGTATCGGGAGTTTCCTCGATACTCTTAATCAGATCTGGATTGAGATAGATTGTAGAATTATTCAGCCTGGTCAGTTTGATCATAGCAGCAGAAAGAAAGGGGGACGCAAACCGTTTCGGGCTGCGCTACTCCCAATGATATTTAAAACCACACTCTTTGTTGCACGTTATCTTTTTACGAACTTTTTCGGCTAGCACACCTCTGCTGTTTGATTCAAATCAGTCCCTTGAAAAACACGATATTATTCCCCTCTACAAACAATATAATACACTGCATTCATAAAGAGTTACAACAAACATTGCTCGCCATTCATATTATGCGTTTTTTCCGTCAACCTCAAAGCGGATGAGGGTTTCTCCGGCCTCCACCGCCTGGCCGCTGGTGACCCGGACCTCGGCGATGACGCCGTCCACTGGCGAAGCAACGCCGCTCTCCATTTTCATCGATTCCAGGACCACCAGGTTCTGGCCGCGGAAGACACGCTCGCCCTTCTGGGCCAGCACATCCACCACCAGGCCAGGCATGGGGCAGAGCAGAATGTTGTCAGGTGCCTTGTCCGCCTTTTCCGGCATAAAATTCATCATGGCCCACTCTTTCGGGGTATAGACCTCGAACTGTCGGGAGATCCCGTTGAAAGACATGAACACAAACGACTGCTCGAACCGCAAGCGAAAACGATACGCCTGCCCGTCGATATTAAGTTTAAGCCGGCGGCGGAAGAACTCGAATTTAGGAAGTTCGACCTTGTGACTCTTGCCATCCACCCGGATGGTGCAGACCTTGCTCCCGACCGGCATCCCCTCAAGCATCACCTCGAAGTAATCGTTTTGGGAACGAACCATGTATTTATGGGTTTTATCCACTTCCCTCTTAGCACCAATATCCGAAATCATGTGCTGCAGTGACTCGCGCACCGCCACAGTGCGGGTATGATAGATGAGCGTTGCTGCCAGCGCCTCTAATTCGAGATCCTGCTGCTCAGGCAACCGTTTCGGCTTGCCGCCATCGAAGTGCTGCTCAATAAAGCCGGTGCTCAGATTGCCTTCCGCAAACTCGGGCAGGCACAGCACGCTGGTTACAAAATC
>CAITZN010000221.1 GCA_903896915.1 uncultured bacterium | reverse complement strand
GTGCTTGTCAAGCGAGAAGAAAAACATGGTGGTCCGGGCTCTTATCACGCAGACAGTGCTTCAATAACCTTTTCCAACGTTTCCGGGGTATCGGCCTGCAAGCAGATAATGGTTGAATTTTTCGGCAAAATTTTCTTCATCATCCCGGTAAGAACATTTTTGGGACCAAGCTCGACAATAACTTCAACACCTTCAGCTACCATCCGGTTGACAATTTCAAGCCAGCGAACCCTTGAGGCAATCTGCCGAGCCATGATAGCCTTCATTTCCTGTGGTTGTACTTCATAACTGCCGGTCACATTAAACAAAATCGGGATTTCTGGCTGCTGAAAGGGTATGCCGTGCATATAGTCGGCAAAATCCTCCACCGCACCGGCAACCAATGGACTGTGATTGGCAACGCTGACCTTCAGCGGGATCACCTTGGCACCCAGGGCAGCGCATCGTTCTCCGATTGCATCAAGCCCTTGCATATCTCCCGAAAGCACCACCTGCGAAGCCGTGTTATGGTTGGCAACAACCGCAACGCCGGGTCCAGAAAAATCAGCCAGAAGTGCCTCGACTTCCTCGACACCCAACCCGATAACCGCCCGCATTCCGCCCGGATGCATCGCCCCTTCCCGCTCCATCAGCTCGCCACGTTTTGTGACCAGAGCAAGTGTTTCCGCAAGCGTCAGGACTCCGGCGCCATACAAGGCTGAATATTCCCCGAGGCTATGCCCGGCCAGGAAAGAAGGGATGAATCCGGGCAGACGTTTCAGCAATTGCTGCCAGCAAATGAGATTAATCGCGGTCAGGGCCGGTTGCAGATAGAGGACTCTAGTCAAATCCTCCAGAGGCCCCTCAGAACATAGCTTGCGGATAGGAAAACCTGAGATTTTTTCGGCCAAGCTCATCAGGGCCGCTGCATCGGGGTCACGATCGACAAAATCCTGTCCCATGCCGATATATTGAGAACCTTGACCCGGAAAAATAATAGCTGTCTTTTTCATATTATGATCTAAAAAAGTTATAGTTCCTGCTTGGCCTGATGCCGCTCGAGCACCAGATTTTTAAAAATGAACAAGGTGACCCCCACCGAGATTGCGGAATCGGCGATATTAAAAGCTGGGAAATGGTGAACACCCATAAAAAAATCGAGAAAATCAATGACGAATCCGAACCGAATCCGGTCGATCAAATTGCCGATAGCGCCACCGGCGATCAAGGACAGAGCCATGGTATAGAGGGCGCTGGTGCGACCGAAACTCCGCTGGGCCAACCAAATAAAGACCAGAGCGGCCCCAGCTGCACCTATGAAAAAAATCTGGCGCCACAGGGCAGGCTGGCCCGCCAGCATGCTGAAGGCGGCACCGTTATTGGTGATATAGGTCAGATTAAAAAAACCAGGAATCATCACCTTGCTTTCATACAACGCAAAATTTTGCAAGATCCAGACCTTGGTCACCTGATCCATACATATAACCGCCAGGATGATCCCGATAAAAGAAACCATCAAGCGTCGGCCGCTCAACCAGTTCATCCTGCAAGGTGCCGGACAACCCCGGCACAACGAGCGCAGAGCGTGGGATGCTCTTGGTCATCCCCAACAGTGGTGGCAATGATCCAGCAACGCTCGCACTTCACCCCAGGGGCTGGCCGGACCGCAATATTTACCCCGGTTAGAGATTCCGCCTCGACGAAAGTGAGATCCATACCCTCACTGTCATCGACCAAGCGCAGGCTGGAAACAATACAGATCTCCCGTAACTGCTCAAGATTTTCCTTAAGAAAATCAGCCCACTCCGCATTCACCTGCAAAATCACCTCTGCATCCAGCGACAGACCGATGACCTTATCCCGACGAGCCCCTTCCAGCACACGGGTGATGCCACTCCTCAGGGTCAGCAGGCGGTCCCAGCAGGCACTGAAGACCTCGTCCTTGGGAATATCGGCCACTTGGGGAAAATCAACAAAGAAAATCGAGCGATCCAGAGGGGCATCCTGTGCCAGATCATGCAGATGCTCCCAGGCCTCGGCCGCCGTAAAACACAAGATCGGCGCCATCAACCTCAGTAGACCGTCAAGGATTCGGTAGATCACGGTTTGCGCCGCCCGCCGTTCCGGTCCGGACGGAGCAGAGCAATAGAGCCGGTCCTTGAGCACGTCCATATAAAGGCTGGAGATGGTAGTACCACAAAAATTATGAAGCCGGTGATAGACTGCATGAAACTCATAGAGCTCGTAGGAGCTGGTGATGCGTTCGTTCAACTCGGCAAACTTCGTCAGGGCCCAGCGATCGATCGCCAGCAGCGCCTCCG
>CAITZN010000220.1 GCA_903896915.1 uncultured bacterium | reverse complement strand
ATCCCTTGAGGGAAGAAACCGTTAAAGACATTTATGGGAACCCTACTCACAAAGGTTCTGTACAAAATTTTCCTCCCCTTGGAAAGGATAATAGTGCTAAGTTACTGTGAGAGTGTGGTACTTGAAGCGCTTGGCTATAATATCGTTCGGTGTGTTCATAACCCGAAATCATTGATTTATTGAAGGGCGGCGAATACAATATAGGCGATTTTTCCTTGTTGAGTATGGATGATGCTTCGGTTTTTTTGCATGATCGGCTTTACAGAAAGGGTTGTTGTGATGAATAGAATTGTGAAACTGGCTGGAGTCACTCTTGTGGTCTCCTGCTGTGTGACGACGATGTCCTGGGCGGCTGACGAAGCCCCGGCGGCTCCCCAGGCCGAGGCGCCAAAGATTGCCGAGCCCGTTGTCCCTGCCGAGGCTGCCAAGCCAGTCGAGCCGGTTGCCGGAGCTGAGGTTGCCAAGCCGGTCGAGCCGGTTGCCGGAGCCGAAGCTGCCAAGCCGGTCGAGCCGGTTGCCGGAGCTGAAACCAAGCTTGCTGGCAATGGCGATGCCAAGCCGGTGGAGCCGGTGGTGATTGACGAGACGTTTTATCTGACCCTTTCTGTTGATCGCCTGTTGTTCGATGCGCTCAATGCCAATGTTCTCGGTGAATTGAAGATGACCCGGGAACGGGCCGTTCGCCTGATGACCTATGCCAAGGCCAATGTTGCCAAGCTCGATCCGCTGGTTCCAGAGTTGTATGGTGAATTGATCGTCATCATCGATGCCGAGATTGCGGCCTGGAAGGATATCGGTCTTGGCGGCGACTTCACGGATGCCACCGCTTCCTTGTCCAAGCGGTTTTCGCCGCAGTCCGAGGAGCTGGGCTTTTTCGGTCAGGTAGAGCGGGTTAAGCGTGTCGCCTATACCAATCCGCGCCGCCTGGCGATGATTGAAGCCTGCATGGCGGGAGTCGACAAGGAGCTTGTCCAGACCGGCAACAAGATGGTCGAACAGGCCAACCAGCTGGTGACGAAGCGGCAGTGGGCCAAAGGTGCCTGCGGGGTTGATTCCTGGCTGACGGATCTGCTGACCTTCAAGGAGCGCATCACCGCCGCCACGCGTTCCGGCAACAATGCCGAATTGCGTTCTTGGTGGATTGAGAAGGCCAACCAGCAGCAGAACGATGGCTATCTGCAGGCCTATCGGTTGTGGATCGCCGCCAAGGGCGCTGATGAACGGACCCTTCCTTCCCGCACGATGATCAAGTGGGCTTGGAGCATCTATGAACAAAAGCTTGATCTGATCCCTCAGGATGAGTTCTACAATCTCGACCGGGCCGAAATGCTTTATCTCGCCGGTGACATTGCCCAGCGCGCCACCGAGCGGGTCTTAAAGGTTCGCGCCAACAAGGCGCAGGTCAACAGCCAGAGTGCCGAGATCGCTGCCAAGATCTGGCGGAAATATCTTGAGTATGATGTCGATGCCGCCGGATTGGTCCGTTACAAGTTGGTGATCGCCTGTTACCACAGTGGCAGTTTCCCGGAAGCCTACAAGGTTGCCAATGAGATCAAGGCCAGTTTCAAGAACTCGGTAGAGTTCATGTATACGTACGCCTGCCTTTGCAGCTGCTTGGGCAAGATCGATGAAACGGTGGCGACCCTGAAGTATATGCAGGAGACGCTGGGGTGGAACGATATGCAGATGATCCAGCAGGATGTCGATCTTGATCGCGCCTGGAAAGAAAACCATGCCGCCATGGCTTCTTTGGCGTTGCCCAAGCTGGGGATCAAGGTTGAGTCGCGCTTCGGCCCCTCCAATCTGATGGTCGAGAACAAGGCTCCGTTTGAATTGACCAACATCTCAATCAAGCTTTCTCTGAAGGGCGGCGACGATTTCAGCAATCCAGTGCTCAAGATCAATCGTCTGCGCCCTGGCGAGGTCGTCCGGTTCGAGAAAGTCGCAAAGATCAGTTCGTTGAACGACATTGGTATCGAATGGAAGTGCGACCAGAAGTTCCGTTAAGCCTCCGGAAATCGAAATCATTGGCGCCGTCCTGGGAATTCAGGACGGCGCTTTTTATGCAGTCGTCAAAGCTCGCAAACGCGAGAAAATGGCTCGAGGAAACCGGGGGATGGGCGGCCTGATCGTGAAAATGGGAGGCATGGGAAGACAGGGAAGCATGGGAAGCATGGGAAGCATGGGTGGCCGCCGATTCTACGGATCACATAATTCCCATGCATCCCAGGCATTGTCTTTACCCGACACCGCCATCGGATTTTAGATTTAAGCCAAAGTGGCGACCATCATGGCCTTGATCGTGTGCATCCGGTTCTCGGCTTCGTCAAAGACCTTGGAGAAGGGGGCCTCAAAGACTTCATCAGTCACTTCCAGCGCGCCGATCTTCTTGGTGATATCGGTATCGTGATTGT
>CAITZN010000219.1 GCA_903896915.1 uncultured bacterium | reverse complement strand
CCCGTGTCCAGTAGGCATGCGCTGCCTGCCGCTTCCTGTCTGCTGCGTCCCGGATGGGGAGGCTATCAGGGAACCCGGTAATAACTCCTTGAATTGCATCAGGGTTACTGGAATAATGAAAATACGATCCGTACTGTTGAACTTATCCTTACCTCGTCAAGGAGGGGCATGATGACCGAACCAAGCAACAATTCACTCCATTCTCACATCACCGCAGTTAAAAAGGGTGAACGTGTCTTTGAAAACGCCTTTCAGAGCGTCAGCCGAATGATCCTGGAAAAGGACATCAACAAGGTGGTGGTCAACGGCAAGTCCACCTTTGATTTCACCATTTTCCGCGAAGGTAAAAAACATATCATCGGCATGTATGACGAGATCAATTCTTTTGTCTCGTTTGTTAAAGATGCCTCGCAGGGCGGTTCTTCCAAGGAGATGGCCTTTGTTTTGGTTGGCGAACCCGGCAACGGCAAGACCTTTCTGGTCGAATATCTGTGCACCCTCTATCGCGATTTTCTCTCCATACCGAAAAACCGGAAATACACCTTCCGCTTCACCAACCTCGACCGGATCGGCAGCTACGGCAATATCAAGACGATTGAATCGCAAACCTATGAAGATCCGACGATCCTGGCCCTGAATCTCTATGAGCAGCGTGCGGATTCGCTGGGCGCCTTGGCCAAGAAATTTCGCGTCAGCAGCAAGATGCTGGCCGAGTGGGGTGAAAATTACCGCCCGCTCGGAGCCTGTTCCGCCTATATTTGGAACGACATCAAAAACGTGACCAACGGCGATCTTGACGAGATGCTGCAATTCATTGAGATCGTCCCCGTGCCGCTGGTGGAGAGTCTGGGAACGGTGACCGGCAAATACCCGGCCAAGGATAAGATCACCTCTTCAGCGGTTGATCTGCTCGGCGAGGAATCCATCCAGCGGCTCCTGCATATCTCTGATACCAACAACCCCTACCGTTTCGATCTCCGTCGGGGCGCCCTGGCCCGGGTGGCTGGCGGCGGCATTCATTTCAGCGATGAGATCTATAAAAACAAGAAGGATCTGGTCCAGGTCTACCTGGGCATCATCCAGAACCGGTCCATTGAGATCGACGGCTACAAATGGCCGATCGACACCCTGATCATCGCTACCAGCAACAACTCGGAATTCAATCGTTTCCTCGCCGAAAAGGAAGAAGCGCCGATCATTGACCGCTGCCGAATTTGCTATGTTTCCCACAATACCAACTACCATCAGCAGCGTGACCCGACCGCTTATGCCATCGGCAACGAGGCCAAGACCACCCTCACTGGCGACGTCATGCATCAGGATCCGAACTTGAACTATGCCGCCTCAACGGCGGTGGTTCTGAGCCGTCTGCCCCGGTCGGAGAAACTGACCCCCATCGAGACCATGAAGCTGGCGGCTGGCGAGGTGGCCGGAGAAAAGAGCCTTAAAACCCTGTCTGAGGTGATAGACGGGCTCAATCAGGAGCATGACATCACCAAACGGTTTGGGCAGAAAGGTTTGGGTCAGAGGAATCTGGGCCGTTCCATGCAGCTGATGTTGGAGAGTTCCGAGACCAACGAGGGGCGGTGCATGTTTGCCTACGACGTCTTCAAAGCCCTGGAGCGGGTCATTCTCGACTATGTCTCCGAGGCGGCGGATCGGGCCAAGTTTCTGGATGATCTCAAGATTGCCAAGGGGCTGTACCGTGAACGGATCATGACCGAGATGTTCAATGCCTACATGGACGAACCGCTGGCTATCCGCAAGGATGTGATCAACTATGTCAATATGATTATCGGCATCGATGCCGACAATCTGGGCGCGGATAAGATGTGGAAGTACAAAAATCCGCAGACCGGCGAGTTGCTGGCCATGAAGATCGACGAGCGGTATATCGATTCGGTCGAGGCCTGCCTGGGCTTGAAGATCCGGGAACAGAAAGACTCCTTTCGGACCTCGATCCGTAAAATCTATGGCCAGAAAATCTCGGTCAACCCGGATTATGATTTTATGGACAATCTTGAACTGGTCAAGGCGGTTACCGATGTCAGGTTGAAATCCGATATTGCCGGAGCCGGCAGTCTGATCGGGGCGCTGGCCAACCGGACCAACGAGGAAAATCAGAAACTCTACGACCGGATGATCGACACCATGCTCAATAAACTTGGCTACTGCCTGACCTGTGCCCAGAAAACGATCGAATATTTCTGTACCCAGGTGGATGAAAGCTAACGGTGCCATGCGCCCAATCTTGAACAGACGGCGGTAACGGCAATGAAAACACTGCAGGAATT
>CAITZN010000218.1 GCA_903896915.1 uncultured bacterium | reverse complement strand
TTGATGGTAGACGGGGAATTCATTCCCCGTGTGTTCGGCACACAATTTCCCACCGTCGCGTACGCGACGGATGACTTGCCTCAACTTCTTCAACCGTGGGATAAATCCCACGGCTATCATCGGACACCCCTATGGGGCTTAAAATCGGTTGTAGGCCGGATGAAGCGGAGCGCATCCGGCAACGATGCTGGCGTGGCAGAAAATGCCGGTTCCGCTTCGCTTGAACCGGCCTACGGATAACCGTCAGATTCAGCCTACAACGCCAACGTAAGCTGCGAATGTCCAAGCAACTCCCGCCTTGCTTTTGGCGACAACCCCTCACCTTTGACAAACGGATTATCTGCAATGGCAGCGCGAAGTGCCTTGCGCCAACCGAGCCCTTTCTGCATGGCCTGGCCGGTGGTGGCAACGGTCATGGTGTAAAGCCACCAGCGCTCTTCCGGTGCCAACGCCTCCCAGTTGCGGAGGGCATTCGGGATGTCGTCGGGCGGAGCATCTTCAACCGCCCAGCAGAGAACACAGAGTTCCTTACCGAGTGAAGGATGCACCGGCACCGGCTTTGCGGGATTTTTTTGGAATTTGGCAGCGGGCAGGCCGTTGGCACGCAGGCGACGATTGGCCTCCTCCCAGAAATCCGGAGCGAGTGCGAGCCAGCGGGTGCGGTTGATGATAACTCGCAATGACGGATCTTTGGGCGTCGGAGCATCCACTTCGCGGGCACCCAGGCCATCGAGATCACTCCCCCGGTACTCGGTGATGATGATATTGTCGCTCCCTCCGCTCCCCTTGGGGATGTCGATGAGAAAACCGTGGCGGGCTTCTTCCGGGAGGAAGCCGAGACCTATGACCTTACGGGTTTTAGCAGGAGCGGCACACATGGTTTACTGCACCACTCTGGCAAGGTTGAAGGTCTGATTTGTTGCTCTGAGCCAGTCAAGAAGAGCCTGACCAGTGGGGAACCTGATTGAGCCAACCGTCATGCGCAGGCTTCCGCTGCCGACAACTTCCTGCAGTTTTTCCACCACCGTCCCGAGCGTCAGGGAATCATAGCCACCATCCAGAGCGCCTGAATATTCTATGTTTTGCTGACCATCGCTGCTCTCTGCCGTCAGGCTGATGTCATAGACGCTTACACCTTTAGCCTGCCCCAAACGCTGGATAAAATCCCATACAACACCAGAGTCATCGAGTCTCGTCTGTTGGTTCCAACGAGCCGAAATGGTGAGATCAATAGTCGGATCAACCTTATCCCTGCCGTGCGGAATTGGAATGCGTATCGCCTCGGAACTCAGATTGTATGCAGTGGCTACGGCCATGGCGCAGACGACGCGGCAATTTACCGGAACCCGGAATATCCCGTCGTATGTTGCATAGCCTGCGCTGGTGGGCGAAGAGCCGTCTGTGGTGTAGCGAATGGTCATCCCGTTGGCCTTGGGCAGCGCCAGCAACTCAACCTCAAAATGGTCGCCCCTGTTGTGCAACTGATATTTGAGACGCAGCTTTGCAGTCCACTCCTTCACGACACTGACGCGGCTTGCATCATTAGGATCAAAGGCCAGAAAGTTGTAGCGCAAGCCGGTCGCTTCAAAGCGGGCAGGTGTTGGTACCGGGCTGGAAGCACAGGTAGGGTCGGTATCGCCGGTCTCATAGACGACCGATGAAGCATGCAGCGGCTCAATCTTCAGATATGTGTATCCTTCGCCATCTTCCTGAACAGAGAGCGGCCGGATGTCAACCGTAGGAACCGGAGGGGGAAACGGCCCCCGCCGGACGTGATTACCTTCTTCACGCCACAGCCCGCGCTGGAGGCATGCGGCTTTCAGATCTTCAAGGGCGGAAAGCTTGTGGAGTTGCCAGTTGGTATTTACCGCCGCAGCCCGTTTGAAATCGGACCAGAGCACCACCTTGGTCTCTGCTGAACCGAAGAGACGCGCCTCCGCTTTGGTGCGGAAACCGTCATCGTCAATTTTGGTTGTGAATTTCTGCGCCCCTTCCAGGGTCTTGCGGATGGTTGCCTCACCACTTTGATTGCCGGCAAAGGCGAGATCGGTGCCGGTCGTCCGTAGCGCGGAATTTATGGAAGGATAAACGATCTGATCAAAGGCTTCCTTCAGTGCAGCGGTGAATTGCAGGCCAACTCGATCACGTAGCGCATCGAGTGCGCGCCACTGCGGATCATCGGAGGGGGTGTTCTCTGACCTGAGTTCATCATCAATACTTTGCAGAGCGCGGGTCTGCCTGGCCGAATCGAGCACTTTCTGGAACGTATCCCGCGAGCCGGTGAGAAAGAGGGTGCGGTTCTTGTACTGCTGCTGATTCCACCACGCCTGCCAGTCAGCGGAAATCGGCAACTGATTCGCTTGTCCACCGGGACGGACGACAACCAGCGTGGTCTTTTCCTGATCAACCTGGACCTCATCGGGTGGCGGCAGGACTTTTATGATCTGGTAACAGTCACGAAGTGAAGCGGCAAAATATGCTTCCAAATGTTCCCGGAGCATGCGATCTACCGTTTCGGAGTGAAGCGAGAGTGCCGTTGAACGCAGCTTGGCGGCGAGGTTCTGCTGGTTTTTGAAAAAGAGGCGACCATCGGCGGAATTATGGAGATACCAGGCGCGGGTCGCCAGTTTGTCGAGGACGTTGGCCTTGAAGGTTGACAGGTCGCGACCGGGGCGCTGGAGGCAATCAACGAGTTGATATTCCCGAAGGCCGTGAATCGCGCCGGGTGTTGTTGACAGCGAAGCAACCAGGATGAGTCGGGCGGCATCCGAGGCATCGGAATTACCATTGGCGAGGTCGATCTGCTCAACCTCGGCATCGCCGCTATGAGAAATATCGTGGGCGATGGCTTCACTGAGCGATGGGTTGATGGTGCGTACTTCGGAAGCGATCTCATCAATGTTGAGGTCGAGGTCGTACGGGTGGATCAAGTCGAGGCCAGCCGCTTTTTCAGACTTCCACAGGTTGGAGACCACCATTTGCATAAGGCGGATGACGCCGCGTGTTTG
>CAITZN010000217.1 GCA_903896915.1 uncultured bacterium | reverse complement strand
GAGCAGATGGTTGGGTACGATATTGCCAAGCAACCCGAACCAGAACAAGGAGATCTGGGTCAAGACTTTGCCTTTACCGGGTATGGGATCGGCCATAACCACATCATAGGCCGAAATCCGGTCAGTGGCCACCATCAGTAGTTTGTCTGCATGGCCTGGGATCTCATACATATCCCTGACTTTGCCGCGATGTAATAAAGTTAAATCCGGACATTCGGTGGTGATCACAGTATCAATCATCTTCTCGCTCCTTGATACAATAGGTTATAAATAAACTGGCAGGTGTTGCTAGTGTTGTCATTGTGGCCAGAAAAATCAACTGACTTTACGATCAGTCGCCATCCTTGACAACTTCTTCCGGCATCTTACTATTTTCAATCATTAATAACCACAACCCCTCAGAGGAGGTACAACATGGCATTCGTACGATTTGCAGATCGACCGGCCTTTCGGAATCCCTGGGCAGAATTCGAAAGAATCCGCCAGGGGCTTGATGAACTTTCACGAACCTATGTCGACAAAGGCAAAGCGCAAAACCGGACCAATGTTTATCCGGCACTTAATATTTTTGAGGAAGGCGACCGATTGATCATCACTGCTGAATTGCCGGGTGTCAAAATCCAGGACCTGGAACTTTCTCTTGAAGGGGAAACTCTCACCATCCAGGGCAAGCGTGACAACAAGCAAAACGATAAAAGCGCGTCGTACCATCGTCGCGAGATCGAATCAGGCAGTTTTAGAAGGGCCATCACCCTGCCGATCAAAGTAGACATGGAACAGATCGGGGCTAAACTTAACAATGGTATTCTTGTCATTACGCTGGCAAAAGCATCGGCAGCTACTCCCCGTCAGATCAAAGTCAGTGCCGAATAGGAGGACAACGTCATGACTGAGCAGGAACTGAAGATCCAGGAGAAAAAAACAGCAAACCAGGGTGGCGAAACAACGAAAAACGAAACCTATTTTGCTCCACATGTCGACATCTTCGAAACGGAAAAAGATGTTATTGTGATTGCCGACATGCCAGGCGTAGCCTCCGAAAGTATTGATTTATCCCTTGAAGACAATATTCTCACCATCCAAGGGCACCGAGCTCCACAAAAACAGATGGGACGGATTCTGCTAGAAGAGTATGAAAGCGGTCATTATCTTCGGCGTTTTACTGTCGCGGAAACCATTGACCAGGAAAAAATCGAAGCCTCGCTGGCTGATGGCGTTCTACGTTTGCGGCTCCCCAAAGTCGGACCGGCACAGCCCAAAAAGATTGAAATCAAAATTGGTTGAGCTGTAACGACTTCGCCATCACAACTGCATGGAGCAACGGCCGGTTTCAACGGGCCCGCAGTTGCTCCAGTTGCTTGCAGGCCGGATTCGTATATCCGACCAACTCAGCAACTAGTGACCCCACCACAATCTTGGAATGGATTTCCACTGGCACACGGCATTTGTCGTCTGTGAGCCAGAGAATTGTGTCACCACTCTTCTCGTACAAGCCTTTAAATTGCATTTTCGGGTGAATTTTAAGCGTCATCTTTTCACCGAACAGCGTGTTCCGCTTCTCTTTGCTTGCTAGAGAGACCTGAACCTCATGGCGTTTATTATCGGCAAAAGTGGGCACCACAATTGATTCTTCTTCCTTGAACAAAAGTGCCCTGCTTATGATGAACGAGGCGAATTCATTGTAGACTGTACCCTCGAAATCAGTTCGTTCTTGTGGCCCATGATTTTTTTGAAAGGTGACAACGCGAGAGTGTTGATCATACAAAGTCAACCGTAAGGTCTCACTCGTATATCCTTCTTTCTGATGGATCTCGTATTTGTACGGCAATTTCATCGGACCACTGACAAAGCAGCGAAAGGTATCATCAATTGGATAAATCACCTTAAGTGGACCGTAATCTTTTACCTTCGCTGAAATGTGGTAGGCATCCTTCTTCGACTTTTCCGGTTTGATCTCCATGTAGATATCGCCAATTTTTACGCCTCCGCTCCAGGAAACAGAATAATGCAATGTTTCAGATCCTGAAAAGATCGTGGCAAGGACCTCGGGATCAACCTGAGCAGGACGGACTTCCGCGATATCGGTCACAACCGGTTCAGCTATGGCATGGCTAATGAAAGCTAGGGAAAGTAAGAGTGCGGACAGACCGACGCGGAAGGAGAGCAGCATCTCAGTGCTTTGTTGCCAGAGAAAGCCAGGTAGCAAAAAAAAGAGTCAAGGCGATCAGTCCGTTCATGGAAAAAAATGACTGGCGGATGCGCGACAAGTCCTTGGGGCTGACGATCAGGTGCTGATAGAAGAGCGCACAGCCGGTTACGCCTAATCCAATGTAATACCAGTAATTTAGTCCTGCCTGTATCCCGGACAGGGTGAAAAGACAAAAGGCCAGAACATGAAAAGCCACCGCCACCCGAAAACCGTTGCGTCGGCCAAAAGTTGCCGGCATCGAATATAATCCGGCCTCACGGTCAAAATCAGCGTCCAGGCAGGCATAAATGCAGTCAAAACCAGCCACCCAGAACAGAACGCCCAGCGACAAAACCCAAGGGTATCCTTCCAGGCTTGCGGCCACTGCAACCCAGCCGCCAAGCGGTGAAAAGGCAAGTGCCACTCCGAGAATAACATGACACAGCCAGGTAAAACGTTTGGTCAGTGAATACCCTAAGGTCAGCGCTAAGGCCACCGGGGCAATCAGTAGGGCTGTAGGATTGAGCCTATAACAGGCAAATAAGAACAGGGCTGCAGCAAGCAGGACCATGGCCCAGGATTCAACCAGCGTAACCTCGCCAGCAGGTAGAGCTCGAGTGGCCGTGCGCGGATTAGCGGCATCAAACCGACGGTCGGCAATCCGGTTAAATCCCATGGCGCTGGTTCGCGCCCCTACCATCGCCAGAAGAACCCAGAAGAAAACAGAAAAACTCGGCACTCCCTTTCCGGCAAGGAAGGCCCCTATTAAGGCAAAAGGAAGGGCAAAAACTGTATGCTTGAATTTAATCATCTCCAGCAGGAGGCTGATTTTTTGCCACATGTTCAGACCCCCTGCCAGCGTTTAACGTTTACAGAGGTGACCGGAACCCCCAGTAGATCGCAGATACGGGCGGCAAAGGCCAAGGCTATATCATTCAGGTCCTTGGGGCAAGTGTAGAACGAAGGCATGGGTGGGCAAATGATAGCTCCTGCCTCGTGGGCTGCCAGCATGTTTTTGAGATGGGTGCGGTTGAGCGGAGTCTCACGCACTGCGAGGAGCAGCGGTC
>CAITZN010000216.1 GCA_903896915.1 uncultured bacterium | reverse complement strand
TGCAGATCAACCGGGTGATGCTGTCCTGAGCGGAAGCGAGCATGCAGGCGGGAAGAAGATCCACACAGTGACCACACTAAAGCCCCCTATAACACTCTCGACACGAAAAATGCGCAGGTAAACTCATGATGACTGGTAACGACGGCAAGCAAAGGCCGAGAGGACGCTGGGACAACGCTTTGGGGTTGATTGTCGGGGTGCTGCTCACGGTCTTCTTACTGTGCCTTGCCAATTGGGAGGCTGACCGCCAACAGCAGGTGCGGATGGATGCTTTCCGTGACCGTATCGCCGACCTGGCGCGGATTGCCGAACTTGACATCAACAACAGAATAAAGCAATTCGATGACACCCTGCTGGTGCTGCGCGAAGCGTATATTGCCGACCCGACCCGTATGCTCGAGAACATCCGGCTGGTGCGCAGCGGTCCCCTGGCAGACCCCGAACTGCTGGTGATAATCACGGATCGAGAGGGATACCTGGCGTTCACCGACACCCCGAAGGTAGAACCGAGGATGTATCTCGGCGATCGCAGCTATTTTCGTTTTTTTGCCGATGGCGGCAAGGATAGTCTGTATATCGACGAACCGAGTTTCGGGCGTGTCACCCAGCGCCACACCCTGCCAATGGCGCGACCGATATATGACAGGCAAGGCGGCTTCTCCGGGGTTATTGCCCTTTCGGCCAAGCAACAATCGCTGCTCAATGTCGATCCTGGCATCCAACTGACGGGCGATACAACAATCACTCTCGTTAATCAAAGCGGCGCGTTCGTCAGTCGCTCTCGCGACCTGGCACTGGTGCAGGGCACCAAAATTACTCCACAACTACTCAAACCCATGCTCGAAGGGCAGGAAGGGGTCTTTTCCAGCACAGCAACCCATGAAACGGGTGTTGAACATACACACATCATCGCCTACCAACATATTATCAATCAAAAAACACCGCTCATTGTCTATGTAGAGAGTTCGACTGAAGCTGTGCTGCGCGATGCCCTGTCGCAGCGCCGAGTACTCATGGGGGGAGCGGGGATCACCTCACTCATCATCATGATCCTGATCGCGATCTACCTGAAGAATCGTAATATTACGGCGCAATTGATCGATTCGTTGCAGATGAGCAAGAAACAGGAGTATACGACCCTCACCCAGGTCTCGCTCGACGGTTTTTTTATCGCCGATGTTTCTGCCCGGATTGTGGACACCAATACGACTTTTTGCGAGATGCTGGGCTACACGCGAGAGGAAGCGCTGCATCTGCACATTGCGGATATTGAGGCCATCATTTCACCGGAACAGATCGCTGCTCGTATTGGCATCGTCAGAGAGGCCGGAGCTGACCGCTTTCAATCCCGATACCGATGCAAGGACGGCACCATCATCGACGTAGAGGTCAGCGTCCAATACATTGATGAATCGGGCGGGCGCTTTTTCGCCTTCGTTCGCAACATTACCGAACGCCAGCAGGCGGAAAAATCGTTACAAACCCTGACCCGGCGCCAGGATGCTATTCTTTCCGCTATTCCCGATATCATCGTCGAAGTCGACACACAGAAAATTATCACCTGGGTCAACCGTGCCGGGTACGAATTCTACGGTGACGACGTTATCGACAAAGAAGCCGAATCCTTTTTTGCAGGCGAGCAGAACACCTATGAAATCATCCAGCCGTTATTCCTGGCGGACGAAAAACTGATCGTTGTCGAAAGCTGGCAGAGGCGGCAGGACGGCGAAATTCGGCTGCTGACATGGCGCTGCAAGGCGCTCGAAGACGCGCGTGGTACTGTCATCGGCGCTTTATCGACGGCGAGGGATACCACTGAGCGCAAACAGGCGGAACAAGCTCTGCTACGTGAAAAACTCTTCTCTGAAAAATTGCTTAATTCCTCAGGCGATACCGTCTTATTGTTTGAACCAGATACGGGCAGGCCTGTCCGATGGAACAAACATTTTAGCGAGATGAGCGGCTACCTTGATGAAGAGATCGCACAGATGTCCGTTCCTTTTGATCTTCATTCCGATAAAGATATTTGGCAGGCCCAAGATGCGGTTGCAAAAATATTTAGAGACGGGCAATGCAGAGTTGAGCTCTCTTTGATCACGAAAAACGGCACCGTTATTCCCTTTGAATATGTTGTGACCCATGTCGGAACCGAGGATGGCAAGACGTACTTTCTCTCCATAGGACGAGACATCACCGAACGTAAACAGACCGAAAATGCGCTCAAGGACAACGCTCAGACCCAGTCGACCCTCCTGAAACGCCTCAACCAAGCCCAACAGATTGCCAAAATAGGCACCTGGGAGTGGGACATGCAAACCGATCGCGTCTGGTGGTCGGATGAAACCTATCGAATTTTTGGCGTAACACCCGAGCATTTCGTGCCGAGCTTCGACGCCAACAGCGCCCTCATTCATCCTGAGGATCTGCCCCTCTACGAAAAATCATTCGCGCATTCTTTGCAAACAGGTACGCCTTTAGATATTGATCTCCGAGTGGTTACTGCAGACGGCCAATTGAAACACTGTCATGGGAAAGGAAAAGTAAGACTGGACACTGCCGGGCAACCGAGCCAATTCATCGGCACGATTATGGACATCACCGAGCTCAAGCAGGCCGAGGTTGAAAAGGCTCTCCTGGAATCCAAA
Organism: uncultured bacterium; assembly: GCA_903896915.1. GTDB lineage: Bacteria > Desulfobacterota > Desulfobulbia > Desulfobulbales > Desulfobulbaceae > Desulfobulbus. The sequence continues at coordinate 209 of CAITZN010000216.1, read as the reverse complement.
TACCAGCAAGCCCAGAAAATGGAATCTGTTGGCCTCCTGGCGGGTGGCGTGGCCCATGACTTTAACAACATGCTGGGAGTCATCCTCGGGTATACCGAGTTGGCGATGGACCATATAGCCCCGACGCTCCCCCTTTTTGCCGACCTGCAAAAAATTTATGATGCAGCCAAGCGTTCCGCCACGCTGACCCGGCAACTGTTGACCTTTGC
>CAITZN010000215.1 GCA_903896915.1 uncultured bacterium | reverse complement strand
TCAAAATCACCCTCTTGGAGCGAAAGGAGGGCCAGTAAGGAATGGGCCTTACCAAATCCTGGGCTTAACTTGATAGACTCGAGCAGAGAATCTTTTGCAAGTTTTTGGTCCTCAAGATTGCTGTGTGCCAGAGCTTTGACAAAGTAAGCTTCGCCCCATTTCGGGTAATCCTTGATTAGTGACGTCGTTATATCCAGGGCTTCCTGATTTTTGCCATCTTTTAGGGAAAATTTAGCTTTAACCAAATTACCAGGGGCGTTTTTTTCGTTTTTGGCAAAAGCCTTCTCGAGAGCTGTTTTGGCCAAATCGAATTTGCCGTTGTCAAAATAAAAATTGGCGAGGTCAGCCTCAGCGTTCTCCGGCTTTTCGGCGGTTGCAATAGCCTCCTTGTAAAGTTGTTCTGCCTGTTCGTAATTCCCTCTTCTTGAATAAAATTCAGCTACGGATTTTTTAAGATTGCTGTTTTTAGGGTCAATTTTAAGGGCTTGTGTTAAGTGTTTTTCAGCGGCATCTATATTGTTCTGCATGAGGTCAAGCGATGCCATCTGCAGGAAAGGTTGAGAAGAATCCGGAAAAGCTACCGCCATCTTTTCCAGGGTGTCTTTGGCCTTACCCTGTTCTTTGCGTTCGACGTAAAAGCCAGCGAGGGTGGCATAATTTGAGATTTTTTTCCCGTCTAATTCAAGCGCCTTTAAAAAGGCTTTTTCCGCTTCCGGCATCTGCTGTTTCATTGCCAGGGCGCGTCCCTTAATGGAGTAAAGCCGATCGTCGTTCGGTGCTGCGACAATGGCCTTCTCAATGGCTGTCAGGGCTGCATCCTGCTTGCCGTCCATCAGTTCAAGATTGGCCAGCAAGGCCAGGGCGTCCTTGTTTTCGGGAGCCTGAGTGAGCACCTCATCAATATTTTTCCGAGCATCATCCTTTTTCTTGGAGAGCAAATAAAATTCGGCGGTTTTGATTTTGGCGTCGAGGTTTTTCGGATCAAGAGTTGCAGCCCGTTGGAGTTCCTCAAAGGCTTGGCGGACCTCGCCGGTTTTAAGATATAGCAGTCCCAGCTGGTAGCGGGCATCGGCATACTTCGGATCGATCTGGATGGCGTTACGCAACTCAATGGTCGCTTCTTTTTCTTTTTTCTGATCGAGATAGACCATCGCCTTTTTGTAATGCTGTTCTTTGTTTTTCTCTTCGTTCGAGCACCCTGAGAAAAGCAGCAGAAAGAGAATCGGCAGGAAGATCGCGGTGACAAGCAGTGGTTTTGTGGATTGCATAGGTACCCCGTTATGAAAAAGAGATGGCCGTTAAAAAAATGAGAAGACCTGATGACAGTGTTGATCGTTTCACTTCCCTCTTTATATATTAACTCGGCTGGATTGAGGAATAAAAAAAAATAATTTGCAGGTTTTAAGAGAGGGATATTGATTTTCTCTGGGACAAACGCTCCTCTTGTCACTCCCCTAATCCTATCAGGGGAGGCTACATGTTGGTCGATAACCAGGCAAATCCCCATAATTTCCTGACAAAATCGACATCAACCTTTTTTTGTTTTGACACCTTTCATGTGTTGCCTGTACCATAAGTTGTCGATTTATTAACCATACTGAGTGTATTTGGAGAGAGATGGCATGAAAACATATTCTGTGACAGCGAAAGCAAGTGTTTGGACAACGATCTTCCTTTGTTTTGCCATGGCATGGTCGTGCTGGGCAGCCGAATCAACCGGTGACGTCCCGGTGAACGCCGAGAAAAAAGAGCAGTACCGGCAAGAAATAATGGGCACCAAAGGACAGCTGAAAACGGACAAGGAGTATGTTATCGGCTATCGAGACATTCTCTATGTCGAAGTATACGGGGAAGGATCCATGGCTGTTGGTGTGAATAACCCGTCAGCGGCTCCGGCAGCAGCAAAACCATCGGCAGAAGGTCAGGAATTTCTGCGCGGTCGCGGTACAGGGGCGGAAGTGGGGGCTGACGGACGGGTATCGCTTAAACATATCGGCGACGTTTACGTTGTTGGTATGACCCTGACCCAGTTGTCTGATTATCTCAAAAAACTGTATAACACCGTCTTTGACAAACCCAACGTCATCACCGCCCTGGTCCAGAGCAACAGCAGGCAATATGCTGTGATGGGACAAATCGCTCGTCCAGGATTATTTCATCATGATTATCCCATCACCTTAGTAAAAGCGATTGCTCAGGCAGGGGGCTTTACCCAATGGGCAAAATCAGAAATTACGGTTATTCGCCAGAAAGATGAGCTCGTCCCGGCAAGCGGACAAGATAAAGAAACCCCAAAAATCCAGAAATTTAAATTCGATTACGATGATTTTCTCAAAGGCAAAGATTCTGAGAAAAATATCCTGCTTGAACCAGGCGATGTGGTTGTTGTTCATTGAAGACAGGGGCACAAATGCAGCTTTTTCACCATATTTCAAGGCGCACTGTTTCTTTGCTGATCCTGTCCGGCTTTTTCGCCAACCCGGCACTCGCCCGGCTGACGACGGTAACCGGCACAGCCAACACGGTCTATGATTTTAGCAATCGATCCTACAAGCAGTTTTCTGCTGATCCGAGCGGTAAGCTTGGAGATAAACAGAAGGTGGGCGTTGGTCCGGAAGTATCGGTGGTATCACAGGGGATTAATGACACCTTCAGTCTCCTGTATGCCCCCCTGCTTAATTATGATTTCGTCACCGATGCCAGCGGGGTGGATCATAAGCTGAATCTGAAAGGCGAACGAAACCTTTCTCGATACTGGACTGTTACCGTAAGCGATGATTATATCCGTTCCGATAACCCCTCGCTTTCCTCGACCAGTTCAGCCTCAACGTATGCCACTAGTGTAAATGGGCAGTCTCCAGCAACTCCCGGAAATGAACTATCCAGAGACCTGAGTGGCCAGAAATACTGGACCAATAGCGCTGCGATACGGACGGCCTACAGCCTGGCAGAGAACAGCCGCATTGGTGGCGGTTACAACTACAGTGTGCTCCGCAACGATCAGGGCGGCACTGGCTACCAGGATTATGACAAACACGCTTTCTCCACCGATTTCACCTATGGATTCACCCAAAATTGGCGATCCAATATGGGACTCAACTACACCCGCGGTCTCTACGATATAAACAGTATTTCTTCAGTGCCGGGAGGTTCAGCAGGATCGCCAAATCTACATGAATACGGTGCTAATTTCGGCGTCGACTATGTAGACAGCGTCAAAGATTTTTTCCCATTAAAATATTCCTTCAACGGCACACAGTACGATGGCAATACCCGTCCGGACAACGAGACGCATCAATGGTCCGGAGGCTGGGACCACTCCTTTGATGCCCGAAGCAAGCTGGCTATGGGCGGCGGCCCTTCGTACGCCAAAACTCAAGGACTGAACGGCACCTGGGGCTACAATGCCTACCTGAACTATACCAAGAAGTACGAGCATGCCTCGTATGCGCTTCTTTTTGACAAGGGGTATCAAACCCAGAATTTTACTGGCACGGATGCCTCAGGATTAACCGACACCTACAATGCCAAGGCTAACTTTACCTACCAATATACCCAGTCGCTGGGCCTTGATCTTTTCGGCCGGTACAGCTGGCAGTCGACCCTGAATCCACAGGGACAGTATCAAACTGCCGTCTCTGCTGGCAGCACCAGCTATGATAAGAATATTTACGAGGCTGGCACCGGTTTCAATTATACCTTCGCACAATGGTACAAAGCCGGCATAAAATATGTT
>CAITZN010000214.1 GCA_903896915.1 uncultured bacterium | reverse complement strand
GGGTGGTGGTCGATGGTCTGGACAAGCTGCGCGACGGTGCCAAGGTCGAGGTGATTGACCGCACCGCCGTTGACGCTTCCTCCGGCAAGGATCAGCGCCGTGACCCTAACGGGGGTAGCGGTGGCGATCAAGGCAAACGCAACGCCACCCCTGCCAAGTAAGCGCCAGGATACGGCATGAACCCCTCACGCCCGTTCATCCTGCGGCCGGTGGCGACCACCCTGCTGATGCTGGCTTTGTTGCTGACCGGTTTGGTGGCGTGGCGCATGCTGCCGGTATCGGCGCTGCCTGAGGTTGATTACCCTACCATCCAGGTGGTCACTCTCTATCCGGGGGCCAGCCCGGAAGTCATCACTTCCTCCCTCACCGCCCCGCTCGAGCGTCAGTTTGGCCAGATGCCCGGCCTGGTGCAGATGTCGTCCAGCAGTTCCGGTGGCGCTTCAATCATCACTCTGCAATTCAGCCTGGAATTGAGTCTGGATATTGCTGAGCAGGAGGTGCAGGCTGCCATCAATGCCGCCGGCAATCTGTTGCCGACCGATCTGCCCAGCCCCCCGATCTACAGCAAGGTCAATCCGGCCGACACCCCCATCATCACTATAGCGGTCAGTTCAACGTCCCTGCCTTTGACCAAGCTCGAAGACCTGGTTGATACCCGGCTGGCGCAAAAATTGTCGCAGCTGCCCGGGGTCGGCCTGGTCAGTATCAGCGGCGGCCAGCGTCCTGCCGTGCGCATCCAGGCCAATCCGCGCGCCTTGGCAGCGCTGGGATTGACGTTGGAAGACGTCCGCAGTGCCATCGGCAATGCCAACGTCAATCAACCCAAAGGGAGTTTTGACGGGCCGGCGCAGGCCTCAACCATAGACGGCAATGATCAGTTGAAGTCCTCTGGGGAGTATCAGAACCTGATCATTGCCTATCGTTCCGGTGCTCCGATACGGCTCGGTGATGTTGCGGCAGTTGTGGACGGTGCCGAAAACACCCGGCTTGCCGCATGGGCCGGCACGACGCCGTCGATAATTCTCAATGTGCAGCGTCAGCCGGGCGCTAATGTCATCCAGGTGGCCGATCGTATCAAGGCGCTGCTGCCGCAGCTCAAGAGCACCCTGCCAGGGGCTGTGGACGTCAAGGTCTTGAGCGACCGTACCGTCACCATTCGCGCCTCGGTTGCGGATGTCGAATTTGAATTGCTGCTGGCGGTGGCGTTGGTGGTGGCTGTCATTTTTGTGTTCCTGCGCAGTGTGTCGGCCACGATCATCCCGGCGGTCGCGGTACCGCTCTCGCTGGTCGGCACCTTTGGCGTCATGTACCTGACCGGTTTTTCCATCAACAATCTGACCCTGATGGCCCTGACCATTGCCTCTGGTTTTGTCGTGGACGATGCGATCGTCATGATCGAAAACATTGCCCGTTACATCGAGGAAGGCGAGGAACCTATGGCCGCAGCGCTTAAGGGTTCCGAGCAAATCGGCTTCACCATCATCTCGCTGACCATCTCCTTGATTGCCGTCTTGATTCCGCTCTTGTTCATGGGCGATGTCATCGGTCGCCTGTTCCGCGAATTCGCTATTACCCTGGCGGTTTCGATTCTGATCTCGGCGTTGATCTCGCTGACCCTTACCCCCATGATGTGCGCCCGTCTGCTCAAGCATGTACCGGAAGCGCAGCAGGGACGTTTTTATCATGCCAGCGGCCAGATGTTTGACCGCTTGATTGCCCGCTATGGCCGGATGCTTCTCTGGGTGCTCGATCACCAGAAACTGACCCTGATGGTGGCGGTGAGTACGCTGGGGCTGACGGTGCTGCTCTATCTGGTCGTTCCCAAGGGCTTTTTTCCCTTGCAGGATACGGGGGCCATCCAGGGGGTCAGTGAGGCGGCGCAGTCCATCTCGTTTGGCGCCATGGCGAGCCAGCAGGAGGCTTTAGCGGAGAAACTGCTTCAGGACCCAGCGGTGGAGAGTCTCTCCTCCTTCATTGGCGTCGACGGCAGCAATGCCTCGCTCAACAGCGGCCGGTTGCTGATTACCCTGAAACCCAAAGATCAGCGTGACCCTATCCGTACCATCCTGGCCCGTCTGCAAAAACGGGCTGATGAAACCCCCGGCATGTCCTTGTATCTCCAACCGGTCCAGGATCTGACCATCGACTCCCGCCTCAGCCGGACCCAGTACCAGTTGAGTGTGCAGGCCACCAACCCCGACGAGTTGTCGATCTGGATTCCCCGCCTGGTCGAACATTTGCGGCAGCTGCCGCAGCTGGCTGATGTCACCAGCGATCTCCAGGACAAGGGCCTGCAGGCGTACGTCAATATCAACCGTGATGCCGCCGCTCGCCTGGGTATTACCATCGCCGCCATTGACAACGCCCTCTACGATGCCTTCGGTCAACGTTTGATATCCACCATCTTCACCCAGACCAACCAGTATCGGGTGGTCCTGGAAGTGGCACCGCAGCACCAGCAAAGCCCGCTCTCCTTGAAGGAAATCTATCTGCCCACTACCAGCGGCACGCCGGTGCCGCTCGATACTGTCGCCACCATCGAACAGCGATCCACTGCGCTTACCATCAATCATCTGGGCCAGTTTCCAACGGCCACCGTCTCCTTTAATCTGGGCCGTTCGGCCTCGCTGGGAGAAGCCGTTGACGCCATCCATAAGGCGGAACAGGAAATTGGCCTGCCCTCCAGTCTCGACGCCCGTTTTCAGGGGGCGGCCATGGCCTTCAAGGCCTCGCTCAGCAACACCCTCTGGCTGATTCTGGCGGCGATCGTTACCATGTATATTGTCCTGGGGGTTCTGTACGAGAGCTATATCCATCCCGTCACCATCCTCTCAACCCTGCCGTCGGCCGGTATCGGCGCCTTGCTGGCGCTTCTGTTTTCAGGTACCGACCTCAGCGTTATTGCCATCATTGGCATCATTTTGCTGATCGGTATTGTCAAGAAAAACGCTATCTTGATGATCGATTTCGCCCTCGAGGCCGAGCGAGAAAAAGGCATGAGTCCCCGCGATGCCATCTTCCAGGCCTGCCTGCTGCGTTTTCGGCCCATCCTGATGACGACCATGGCCGCTTTATTGGGGGCCTTGCCGTTGATGCTGGGCGGCGGCATGGGGTCGGAGTTGCGCGAACCGCTGGGTATTACCATGGTGGGGGGCTTATTGGTCAGCCAGGTGCTGACCCTCTTTACCACCCCGGTCATTTACCTGGCCTTTGACCGGATGGCGCATCGTTTCGGCCGCAGGCACCGGCCCGCATCGACCGAAAAGGCGGACGCATGATACCTTCGGCGCCGTTCATCCATCGGCCGGTCGCCACCACTTTGTTAACACTGGCGATCCTGCTCGCCGGAATGCTGGCGTATAAACTGCTGCCAGTATCGCCTTTGCCGCAGGTCGATTTCCCCACCATATCGGTTACCGCCGGTCTACCCGGCGCCAGTCCGGAAACCATGGCCGCTACCGTGGCCACCCCGCTTGAGCGGACGCTGGGACGGATCGCCGGCGTCAGCGAGATCACCTCCGCCAGTTCATTGGGGTCGACCCGCGTCACTCTCCAGTTTGACATGAGCCGCGACATTAACGGTGCCGCCCGCGATGTCCAGGGGGCCATCAATGCAGCCCGGGCGCTGCTGCCCTCCGGCATGCCCTCCAATCCAACCTATCGCAAGGTCAATCCGGCCGATGCCCCGATCATGATCATCGGGTTGACCTCGGACTCGCTGACCCGTGGCCAGATGTATGACGTGGCTGATACCATCCTCGGCCAGAAATTGGCTCAAGTGGAGGGGGTCGGTTATATCAATGTCGGTGGCGGCGCCCAACCGGCGGTGCGGGTCGAACTTAACCCCATGCAGCTCAACCACTACGGGATTGGCCTGGAAACGGTGCGTGCCGCTATCGCCAATAGCAATGCCAACCGACCCAAAGGTTTTCTGGAAAACGATCTGTACCACTGGCAGGTGCAGGCCAATGACCAGGCCCGTGAGGCGCGTGATTATGCACCGTTGATCGTAAGCTACAAGGATGGTGCAGCGGTGCGGATGGCCGACATTGCCGAGATCAAGGATTCGGTGGTGGACCTGCGCAACGCCGGCCTGGTGGGCGGGCAGCCCGCAGTGATGCTCATCCTTTATCGCCAGCCCGGAGCTAACATCATCGGCACCGTCGATCGGGTCAAGGCGCTGCTGCCGTATTTGCAGGCCGCCATCCCCGCTGCTATCGATATGCAGGTGGTGATGGATCGCAGCCCGACCATCCGCGCCTCTTTGCGCGAGGTGGAACGCTCACTGATCATCTCCACGGTGCTGGTCATTCTGGTAGTTTTCGTGTTTCTGCGCAGCGCCCGGGCGACCGCCATCCCTGCCATCACCGTGCCGGTCTCGCTGGTGGGCACCTTCGCGATCATGTACCTGGCCGGATTTTCGCTCAACAACCTCAGCCTCATGGCCCTGACCATTGCCACCGGTTTTGTGGTGGATGACACCATCGTGGTCCTGGAAAATATCTCGCGCCACATCGAGTCGGGCATGAAACCGTTGCAAGCCTCCTTGCAAGGGGCACGCGAAGTCGGCTTCACCGTCTTGTCGATGAGTATCTCGCTGATTGCAGTGTTCATCCCTATTCTGTTTATGGGCGGCATCATTGGCCGTCTGTTCCGCGAATTTGCCATTACCCTGTCTGTGGCCATCCTGGTCTCGCTGGTGGTTTCGCTTACCACCACCCCGATGTTATGCGCCCGCTGGCTGCGACCACGCCAGGAGAAGCCGCCATCCCGGCTGTTTCTGGCCAGCGAGCGAGCCTTTACAATACTGCTGGAGGGTTATCGCCGCTCACTGAGCTGGGCGCTTGGTCATAGCCGGTTGATGATGGTGCTGCTTGCTGCCACCATTGGCCTTAATGTCT
>CAITZN010000213.1 GCA_903896915.1 uncultured bacterium | reverse complement strand
TTGCCGACCTCTGTTTCGAAACGAAGCGTTCCCTGGTGTTTATCGACAACCACACTGCGGGCGATAGCCAGCCCCTGACCGGTACCCTTCCCTATTTTCTTGGTGGTGAAAAAGGGATCGAAAATCCGATGCGCTACGGCTTCAGGAATACCACCGCCGGTATCCGCAACACGAATCTCAAGCCATCCGTCACGGATGCAGGTTGACAGCCTGACCAGCCCTTTCCCCAGCTTGCCGTTCTCCGTGATATCATTAATGGCGTGGGCGGCATTAACAATCAGATTGAGAAACACCTGATTGATCTCCCCAGCCAGGCAAGGGACTAACGGCAAGTCAGCTGCAAAATCCGTCTCAACATCCGCCACGTATTTCCATTCATTACGACTGACCGTTATGGTGCTGGTGAGGATACGGTTGATATCAGAGTGGACCTTTTCATCGGATCCGGGATGAGAAAACTCTTTCATGGCCCGGACGATCTCACCTATACGACTGACTCCTTCCTGGCTCTGCTGCACGGTTTTTGGTATTTCTTCAAGCAAAAAGGAGACATCAGCCTTATCAATCGCTGCTTCCAATTCTTGTATCAATACAGTGACGGGTTCCACCTTCTTAACTGCGTTGAGAAGGTCGGCATATTTTTCGTTGATGGCCAGTAAATCCCGAAAAGCCTCGTCAAGAAAACGGATATTGTCGCCAATATACTGCACCGGGGTGTTGATTTCATGTGCAATGCCGGCGGCCAGCTGACCGATGGCCTCCAATTTCTGCGCCTGACGGAATTCACGCTCTGCCGCCAGTCTGTCGGTGACATCTTCAAAAAGTTCAACCACAGCGGTAATGGTGTCGGCATCGTCAAAGATCGGCGATGTGGACACCCGAAAAATTCGCTCTCCCTGCACCGTACGCATCGTGGCCATGAATTCCTGCGGCTCCCCAAGATCAAAAACCTTCTTAGAGGGGCATCCCTCGCACGGCACCTGTTGCTGCGGATTTATCAACATTTGGTAGCAATGCATCTCTGTTTTGGCCACGGCATCGGGAAACCATTTTCGCATTTGCCGGTTGCTCCGCAGGATCTCAAACGTGGGACTGATCATCACAACCCCGATGTTCAGATTATCCATAATTGAGCGAAGGTTTTCTCTGGAAAGACGGAGCGACTGTTCCGCTTTTTTGAGTTCTGTGATATCGAACCGCACTCCGACCAGACCTGCAATGGCGCCTTCACGATCAAGAAAAGCGGCTCTATGATAGATACCGAAACGTGGGGAACCGTCTGCAGCAACAGCACCTTTTTCAAAGACCTGCATACCTCCAGCCTGAAAGAGTTCTTGATCTTTCTGGTGGTATTCCCTGGCAACATCAGGAGCAAGAAAATCCGTTGATCGTGTGCCAATGATCTCTTCAGGCTGACGTTTAAACATCTTCGCGAACGCCCGGTTACAGCCGAGATAGACGCTATTAATATCTTTATAGTAGACGGGAGTGGGAATAGCATCGATCAGGGTCTGGAGAAAACGGACCTGCTCGTCCAGCGATATGGTCCGAGCAACCACCTCTTGTTCCAGCAGCTGGGTGCGGCGTTGCTCCTGCAGTTCAAGCCGGTGACGCCTCAGGGCGTTTTCCACCGTAATCAGCACCAGATTATTGGAGAAAGGTTTGACAATAAAGCCATAAACCCCCAATTCAAGCACCTCTTTCGCCAGTTCAGGATCATCAATACCCGTCACCATCACCGCAGCGGTCTGAATATGATGCGTTTGGAGGTGCCGAATCAGATCCACTCCCGACTCTCCCGGCATGTACCGGTCGGTGAGCAACAGATCAAAGGTTTCTTCCGCCATGGCCTGTTTGGCTTGCGCTACGTTCGCGGCAGTTCTGCAGCGATACCCCCTTTTTACCAAAATAGACGACAACAGGTCTATAACATGCTGTTCGTCATCAACAATAAGAAGGGAATTCGGGATGTTGTCCATAGCGCCTCACCAGAGATTATTCACGGCCAGTGTCGTCCTGCACCTTTGTTTCAACTCACGTCGCCGCGCCTTCGGACGAAGGGGCTTGCTGAAAATATGGCCCGTATTTTTTATCGCTTTCCAGAATATGCTGAATGAGCCATTCACGGAGAAAGTGATAAAATTCGACGGTGCCCTCAGGAAACCTGTCCTTGATAATTTCCTGCAATCGTTGCGTCTCAGCTCTCAGTCTGGCGTGTTCCGACAGCTGTTCTTCGAGGTTTGGATACTTAATCTCTCGCAACGCCTGTTCTTCGTTGGCAAAGTGGTATTCGGTATAGGAAAGGACATCCTGGCAAATCTTTTCCACAACATCTTTGCTGCTTTTGTCCCGAACGGCCTCAAACATGAGGTTGATCAAATCAACAATCTTATGATGTTCCTGGTCGAATTGCTCGATACCTACATTGTACGAATCCCGCCACTTAACAACAGACATAAACGATTCCCCTCTTGTGATTTTGCAAAAAATCCGGATAGCAGGCGTTCAATTGATCAACCCATGGTGAGACGATTTCTCCCTGTTTGCTTGCTTTGATACAACAGTCCATCCGCCCTTTTTACGAGCAGTTCGATCGTGTCCTGCTCGCATACTTGCGTTGCGCCGAGGGAAACCGTGACCTGAAGTTTCTGGTCTTCATGAATGATGTACGAATTTTCAATCAGAACCCGGAGTCTGTTGCCCAGGTGTTCAAGGTCAGTGGCGCTGATGTTACGGATTACCCCTAAAAATTCCTCACCTCCCCACCGACCGTAGAGATCGAATGGTCGTGAGTTGGCAATGAAGGTCTGGGCCACAAAACGCAGAACTTCATCGCCGACACCATGCCCATAGGTATCATTCACCTTTTTAAAATGGTCAATATCAATAAAGAGAAGACCGAAGGACATGCTATGCCGTTTATACTCTTCGAACCTGGCCTGCATGTCTCGATTCAGGTAATGCCGATTTGCTAATCGCGTGAGGTTGTCAAGAAGCGCCAGTTCCTCAAGCTCGGCAACCCTGAGGGCGTTAACTTGAAAGTTGCTTATGTCAGAAAATAACTCGATGCCGCCCAAAACCTTGCCGGCCGGGTCCCTGAGGATACTAGCCCGAACCGAAACCGGGATGCGGTGGCCATCTTTGTGATGCATGTAGACTTCCGCTTCACGATCCACCCCATCAGCAATGGTTGCCGCCAGAGGACACCCTTCAACACAGAGATTCTTGCCGTAGCAGTCGACATGGGTCAAGATGTTGTCCGCACAGGATCTACCGACCACCTCGGCAGAGGTATAACCGGAGATCCTTTCCGCCGCCCTGTTCCAGTAGGTTATGACTCTATTGGTATCAACAAAGTAGAGTCCGTCATGCAGATTGTCGATAATCCGGGCATAGGCATCACTATCTAAATGCATAATCGTGACCTTCTAATGTGATAACTGCTCGGTAAACAGCCTGTAGGAGTTATTCATCCTGTTGTGACTGGAAGCGTGGAACCGGGCCTGCACGCAGTTACCGGCAATGCAACATGGCCAGCTGCATGACCAGTGGTGCATCGTAGCGGACTTCGGTCTTGCCCCACTCCTTATAACCAACATTCACCCACTCCCCCTGATTCTCCCAGACGTCAAAGCCGAACTTCCAGCCGCCGCACTGTTCCGAACAGAGATATTCCTTGTCCGGGCCGTAATAGAGAAAACGTGTACCTTTGTCATCGCCCTGTCGACTCTGGCCAATCAACACCTGATCCGCCCCTCTTTTCCCGGCCTCGTTTAGAATGGCGCCTTCGATGTCTTTACCTGTGAGTTTGGATGGCAGCTGCACCATCACTTCAGCAAAGACCCGGCAGGATTTCGGCACCTGAGCCGGCTGGAAAGCAACGGCTACTTGATTGGTTGGCGCATATTTCGGGCCGTTATAGACAGTCCGATCCTTACCACCAAGACCTACTAGCTCCTTAACTTCCTTGACGCCGCCGCAGCCGAAGATGCCGACCACAACAAATGCAGACAGAATGATTTGGAAAATTTTAACCATGTACATGCTCCACAAGAATTGACAATTTTTTCCTGAAAAAGGAGTCCCCTCTTCTTCCTCATTCAGAGGTAATTATTATTAAAGAAAACCAGGACATTCCCAAGAATGCAAGGGGAAAAGCAGAGCATCAAGACCAAACGGCACAGCTCATGCTGCCGGCTTTATGTTGGCAGGTAATTGATCGTGGAGTCCACCTGGCGTCAATAAAAACTGGATTTGGCAGGGTCACAGCTCAGACAGGATACAGAATAGACTCATACCGGTATCAGACCTGACACTTTAAAATGGGGCAGGTCGACTGCAAGTTAGAAAAGATTCGGTTTATTAATTTTGATTTGATATTATGAAAACATATGGCAAACTTAAATATAAAGGAGTGCTACTGCCGTAGAAGATTCAATAAGCACGTTTACCTCCCTTATCTGAAGGGTCGTTAACATTAATAACTGGATGTAAAGAACGAAAAGGAGAGACTGGAATGCATTTGTCCAAGCTAAGTATTAAATGGAAAATTCTCATTTTGACCCTGATCGGCCCAGTTATTATTGCGACTTTGCTGGCTTGGCAACGAATCAACGATATTCGCTCTGGTGCTGAAAAAGCAATAATCTCTAAGAGTGCAGGTATTGTTTTAATGGGTGAGGCGACCCGAAATGAAATGGCCAAGAATCTGCAAAGTGGCGTAGTTAAACCCTTTGATCAGCTTAATGCAGACAATGTTCTGCGGGCTGTCCCGGTCATCATGGCTTTGAATGTGGCCGCATCCAAAGCACAAGAAGCCGGATATGTTTTTCGGGTTCCCAAAACAGACCCAAGAAATTCGAAAAATACGCCTGACAGCATTGAAAAGGCCATCCTTGATGAAATAAGCCGCAACAACCTCACCGAGAAAATCGTCATCGAAGACAATCAGATACGTTACTTCAAGCCCATTCGACTAACAGCTGAATGTCTATACTGTCATGGTGATCCTCGTGGTGAAAAGGACGTGACCGGCGGGATTAAGGAAGGGTGGCGTGAAGGGGAGATCCACGGTGCCTTTGAAATTATCAGCTCATTGGACGATGCCAACAAGGCTATTACTAAAGCGCGCTGGAGTGTGATGCTGTCCGTGGCTGGCATTCTAGCGGTAGTCGTCGTAGTCTGCATGTATCTGCTACAAAGCAGTATTATAAAACCATTGCGCATTGTTAATGGCTTTATTGACCGACTCGCTGATGGCGACCTCAGTGGCACACTGAAGGCGACAAGCGAAGACGAAATCGGCAATATGATCAAGAAGTTGGGTGAAACGACCGTAAAACTCAACACGATGATCAAGGGGATTGTTCAGGCAGGCGACCAGTTGTTTGATTCCG
>CAITZN010000212.1 GCA_903896915.1 uncultured bacterium | reverse complement strand
TCCAAGCGCGAGCGGGATGGCACTTGGAAAGCATTTTCACAAAGACTTTAATATTTATATTTATCAGATGGTTATAACTCATATTTCGATAAATGAAAGCACTCAAAAACTTGAACCCTTGCAATTTACGAAAATCTTCTTTATAAAAACACCTGTGCTTAACGCACTACCTAGAAAAGAAGCATGTTTCCAATGTTCAAAATTTGAGGAGGATTTTTATGAAAAAGCTCGTACTTTGTGTAATCAGCGTTGCTCTGTTGTCAATCGGCATGATGGGTTGTGGCAACTCACCGGACGGCGACAAGCAGAAGCTTTCCGCTCCGATTATCACCCCGAACCTGTAAGATCGGGTAGCCCCTGGACGCTGAAACTCTGCACATCGCCGAACATGGCGGAATAATTACAAGGCAAGTGTCTTGGGGCTTTTTTTTTTTGCCCAGACTCCAAAAGTCTGGGCGTTTTTTTTGGGCGGGAATGATTCCTTCCTGTTTCACAGCAAAGGCTTTGCGCAACCCAGCGCCGGGTTTTTTTTCGGGCGACAAGGGCGTAATCAACTGTTTGCTTGACATCTGGTGGTTACGCGGTAAGAATAGGCAACGTGATAGCAGACAGATGTCATCTGTAACTCTATTAAAAAGCCTCTTAAATCAAATTACTCTAAGGTAGGTCAAGAAATGGGAGCCATTCTCGATTTAGTTGAAAAAATGAGATCCCCCACGGGAATCATCGTCACCATCCTGATTATCACAGTTGGGGTATTCTTTATCCGCTGGGTTTTCCAGGACGACAATAAAGAAGAAAAATAAACTTGAGCGATGTGGCAAGCGTGGATATACGCCTTAGGCTATTCAACCCATGCTTGCCACAACCCCTTTGCAGGGAGAGTCTCCTGTAGAAACGCACAAGCGGAAACCTTTCCCCCCCCGCCTTCAACCATTGACATTTTTCGATATAAAGTTCATCACAGGCATGGTTTATCACCCCGCTCAATGATGACACCCACATCGCTGGCACCTTGAATAGCCCCTTTCTTGTTAAGGGTTAGCCTTACCCAAGGTACACCGAACTCAGAGCGGATAATTTCACAAATTCGTTCCGCTAACGTTTCCACAAGGAAAAAATTGCTCTGCTCGACGAACGAGACGATGCGCTGGGAGACAGCAGAATAGTCAAGGGCATCGACTATGGCATCGGATGCAGCGGCTTTGCGGTTGTCGGTCGCCATTTCCAAATCCAAAACGACAATACGACGGTTGACCCGTTCCCAGTCGAAGATTCCAACAATAGTCTCGATATTCAGTCCGCGCAGAAATATAATATCCATCATCAATCCCGGTTGCTTGTTATAATTGCACTAGTGTAATCACAAATGAAGCAAACCGCACACCCTTAACTGATGAGAGTACGTTCATGTGGCATTGGCTATTGATACCTTTCGCCTATCTTCTTGGTTCCCTTTCCAGTGCTGTGATTACATCTCGGTTAATGGGTTTGCCCGACCCCCGCGAGGAAGGCTCAAAAAACCCAGGGGCCACCAACGTTTTGCGTCTGGGAGGCAAAAAGGCAGCGATTATCACTCTTTTGGGTGACTTGTTGAAAGGCGTGGTTCCATTGATGGTTGCCAAGGCGCTAACTGCGCCTAATGAAGTGCTGGCTGCTGTCGGTTTGGCCGCTTTCCTAGGCCACCTCTACCCGGTGTTCTTCGGCTTTAAGGGGGGCAAGGGTGCAGCCACGGCATTAGGCGTATTGGCAGGCTATTCCTGGCTTGTTGGGCTCGCCGCGCTGCTAACTTGGCTGTCCGTCGCGTTTGTCTCCAGAATCTCCTCTCTCGCGGCTTTGACCGCTGCTGCGCTTGCCCCTGTCTATGTCTGGTTCCTATTGCACTCGCCTGTGTTGACCGTCGCCACCGTGCTAATGTGTAGCCTGCTGTTCTGGCGGCATAAAACCAACATCCAACGCATTCTAAGCGGCGAGGAAAGCAAGATTGGGCGGTAAAAAACCTGTTTTTATTTATTTTCTGGACACAGGAACGTTAGCTTCTGGATAGGGCGAACTGCTTTGTTTGGCCAAAACCCGACAGCCAAACAGTGTGGATGTGCGGCAGATATCCTTACCTAAGCAGTCGTTGAATAACGGTAGGTAGTCTCTGAATCCTCATCAAGAAAAGTTGCGACATCCCCTGTGATGTGATATTCCTATCCAAATGAGATATGTCTTGGATACCGATGTCATCGTTGCCGCCATGCGTAGCCCCTCGGGGGCTTCGGCGGCATTGCTGCTGGCTGCGTTGGATCGGCGTTTTACCCTTGTGGCAAACGTTCCCCTGATCGTCGAATACGAAGCCTCCTGTAGCCGGGAGGAGCATTGTCTAGCGGCGGGTTTGAGTACAGTCGAAGTCCAGC
>CAITZN010000211.1 GCA_903896915.1 uncultured bacterium | reverse complement strand
CGGCGGTGAAGACTTCATACCCCTCATCTTTTAGCAGTTCAGCCAATATGATCTGGTAGTTGGGTTCATCGTCGACAATAAGAATAGTATGCATAGGGTTTTGAATGTGGAAGAGGGTTACTGGTTCCGCCCTTGCTGGCGGGCTATGATGGCATCAATGATCGAATAGGGAGGACACGTCGTTTGAATTTTGCCTGCAAGGCGGTTAGCAGGACGGGTGTTGCCATGGAAATCACTGCCACCGGTTACAATCAAATTGTGTTCAGTGGCAATGGCTTTCAGTTTTTTCTTTATTTTTCGGGTATGGGTCGGATAGTAGAATTCAATGCCGTCAAGGCCACGCAGGGCCAATTCTTTGATTATAAGCGATTGGGCGCGCATCTCAGGGTCTAGTTGGCCGGGGTGGGCCAGTACAGCCAGCCCGCCAACTCGATGGATCATATCAATGGTTTCGGCTGCCGAATAGCTGAAACGGCTCTCCCAGGCAGGTTTATTACGGCCGAGATATTGACGAAAGGCGGCATCAAAGCTGTCTACAACCCCTTTTTCAATCAGGAGTCTGGCAATATGGGGTCTGCCGGTCTGGCCACAGCACGAAATTGCACTGACCTCCTCAGCGGTTATCTCAACCCCTAATGCTTGCAACTTATTGAGGATGGCAGCATTCCGCTTAGCCCGGCCCTCCTGCAGTGGCAGTAACCATTGATGCAACTCCGGAGATGTGGGGTCAATACCGTAACCGAGGAGATGCAGGGTGTACTGTCGCAGGGTGGTGCTGATTTCCACCCCGGTCATGATGGTTATCCCTGCCTGGTCACCCAACTGTTGCATTTCACTCACCCCCTCAACCGTGTCGTGATCGGTGAGTGCCATTCCCTGTAAACCGTTGTTCGTAGCCATCGTAATCAATTCTTGCGGGGTCAAAGTGCCGTCAGAATAGATGGAGTGGGTATGAAGGTCAATGCACATTGTAATAAGGTCAGGTAAGGGGCAACAGGTGAGCCTGTCAGGGAGTAGAAGCCCCGAGGCGTTCATAAGGCAGTGTAATCATGCCCTCTTCTTTGTGCAATAACCAAATGAAATTGCCTGGAAAACAGAAGCTTGTCAATGGTTGTGCGCATTCTTACTATTGTTTTCAAAGACTAAACTTTAGGGTGATAGTTATGCCAGGACAACAAGTACGACTCGATGAACACCGAATTGAAGAAGAACCATATTATCTGCCGATCGGTGACGAAATAACCATTGCCGAGGCTGCGTATTACGAAGGTGCACCTTTACTGCTCAAGGGCCCCACAGGATGCGGCAAGACCAGATTCATACAATATCTGGCTTGGCGGCTTAAACGTCCATTGGTCACGGTTTCTTGTCACGACGACCTTTCTACGAGCGATCTGGTCGGCCGTTATCTGATCAGATCCGGTGAGGCGGTGTGGAGCGATGGGCCTTTGACCATGGCGGTTCGGGCCGGTGCTATCTGTTATCTGGACGAGATTGTCGAAGCGCGTAAGGATACTACGGTCGTCATTCATCCCTTGGCCGATGACCGCCGTCAACTCCCTATCGAAAAAAGGGGCGAGTTGCTGACCGCCCCTCCGGAGTTCATGCTGGCGATCTCCTATAATCCTGGATATCAGAGCGTCCTCAAGGATCTCAAGGCCTCCACCAGACAACGATTTGTCGCCCTGTCTTTTGACTACCCAGTTCCAGAAAAAGAGATAGAAATCGTATGCCGGGAAGGCGGACTAAAGATTGATATAGCCCGATCCCTGGTTAAATTGGCGGGTATGACCCGGGCCTTGAAGGATTCGGGCTTGGCTGAAGGGGCCTCAACGCGCCTGCTCATCCAAACCGGCAAACTGATCGCTCGGGGCATACCGATACAGAACGCCTGCCGAGCAGCCATCAGCGAAGCACTCACCGATGACCGTGAGCTTCTCGCCGCTCTCGATGAAATGGTGAGTTCTCTTTTTTGAATAATATGGAACTAGAGGCCTTAAAAACTAAGTTTTATGAACTCGTGGCGCCCAGTCTGCCTAATGAATGGGATGTCGAAGAGGCTTTGTCCCATCTGGTCACTGAGGATGGGGAACAAATCGACGATATTTTTGCTCAGATTTCTGTCATTTGGCCTGTTTCCCATTCACTTTGTTTTGCCTATCTTACTGTCGCTAATAATGTTTTGAACTGCTTGGCGGTGGAAGATCTATCGCTTTGGGTGCATAAGCTCCTGGATCGATACGAAACCAGCGGGCTGCGCGGGGCGCAATTGTTCATGGGAGATGTCGAACGCAATTTTATTTGCCACCTACGAGGGCAGGGGGGCTTACGTTTGTCCGAGGTCCGCTCAAGATTGCAGCCCTATGTCAACGGCCTTGCTGGCAGGGAAATGCCTTTGATTGGCGCGGATTGTGCCGGTACCAACACGGAATGCATTTTTCTTCCTCATACACTTGGATTGTTTGCCAGTAACGAAAAGAATTTTCTTCTCTATAAATTGATGGTTTCCTTTCAGTGGGCTTCCATCCACGCAGGCACTTTTGTCGCTCCGCAGATGTTAAATTTAATTGATGCGTCGTCTGCACATCCCCTCGAGTACTATTTTTCCAATTTCATTGTTCCCGCGAATGCACGAAGCCTTTACCATTTTTTTGAAACCGGACGAGTGCTGTCCTTTTTGCAAGATGAACTTCCCGGCTTGATGCGTGAGGCTGCGGCTTTGTTGCCCCGATTGCCGCTTTCAGCGGATACAGAGCTGACAACGAATCTGCTCGACCGTTTGCAGCAAGGATTGCTTCGAGGAAAATGGTTTGCCGAAGGGCGGTCAGAAACGGATGATCGAGCGCGCAGTCTACTCCAGCGATGTCAGGTGATGGATGCAGACAATCGGGACAGCCTCGATGCTGTGCAATGTTTAATGCCGCTCCTTACCGATGAAGAGGTGTTGAGCGAAACGCAGCCGTTCATTTTTCAGGGACCGCTTCGTTTGCAGGAAGTGCTAAGCATCCAGATGAAACAGAGGCAGGAGCGGCAGCTACGGTTTATCAAGGCACTGACGATTCATCTCCAGCAAGTTCTCCCCAAAAATGCTCTTGAAACTGTGGATGACAGAAACAACGAGAAGATGATCGCAAGTCAGCAGGGGCAGGATCTTGCACTTGTGGTCGAGACAGAAAAACAAACGCAATCGTCCTCTCACCGGCAACCCCTGACTTCGCTACGAATCGATAATCAGGAGATTCCCCTCAACGAAGAGCTTACCGAATTGGCTGAACAGATCCGCCATGATCTCGGTAGCCTTCCTGATGAGTATGTCAGCAGCGCTGTGGGAAAAGGTGGGCAGGGATATAGCGCTTCTCATCCGGTTGTTCCTGCCGATGATCAGGGAATACTAGCGCCGGTGGTCTATGATGAATGGGATTATCGTCGTAAAGGCTTTCGCAAAAACTGGTGTGTGGTTACCGAAAAGGAGATCACTCCGGTCCAGACCTCTTTCATTGAACAGACGTTACAAAAATATAGGGGCCAAATTCGGCGTTTGCGGCATCAATTCGAGCTGATGCAGACCAGTGAGCACTTTATTCGCAGGCAACGGGATGGCAACGATATCGATCTTGATGCCCTGGTTGAATCCCTGGCAGATATTCATGCTGGAAGGCCGCCTTCGGATCGTCTCTTCATTCGCCTTGCCCGGGAAAAGCGCGATATAGCCGTTTATTTTCTGGTCGATATGTCCAACTCAACCGCCGGTTGGGTTGGACAGGCAATCAAGGAAGCGCTGGTACTGATTTGTGAAGCCATGGAGGTGCTCAATGATCGTTACGGTATCTATGGCTTTTCAGGGATGCGGCGTCTGCGTTGTGAACTTTTCCCGATCAAACGCCTGGACGATCGGTATTCCGAGGTCGTTCGACATCGGATCGGAGCTATGGGGCCCAGGGAATATACCCGCATGGCCCCGGCCATACGTCACATGACCTCCCTGT
>CAITZN010000210.1 GCA_903896915.1 uncultured bacterium | reverse complement strand
CATCAGGAGCATGTCCCCCGCGCCAACATCCTCCATGCGGCAAAAGGCTGCCTGGAGAACGGGATTGCGTATTTCGTCTCCTTTGTTACTGATTTTTCGGAAATTGACGATGCCTATGAAAACTATCTCCGGGAGCATGACCTTACCTTTTTCCCGGAACCCGTTATCTATGCCGGAAGAGCAGATACTTTTGGGCGGACGCCGCTCTGCACCGATTACCAGGACAACCGTTGTGCCATGAACCCCTACCTGGCGCCGGATTTGAACCTGTATGCCTGCTGCGATGCGGGCAGCCACTTTCGCACCACCAATTTCTTCCTGCTCGGCAACCTCGACACCCATACCATCGACGAGTTGCTGACCATGAGCGAACGCAATCCGCTCTACAACTGCATCCGGTCCATGGGCATCACCCCGCTCGCCTCCTTTGCCGGATTCAAGGCACGCGAAATCATCACCCACCGTAAATGCGAGCTGTGTAAAAAATTGTTTGATGAACCGGATACGCTAAAAGTATTGCGAGATGCTGCAGGGGGCCCCCTGCAGCAATGGGTCAGATAAGGATTGGCCTGCTAACTGGGGCGATGAACATCAGTCTTCCAAATCAGGTGCATCCGGGCGATATTTTATCTGCATCCCTCGTAAAAAATTTCGCAGAACCTGATCCTTACACAGACGAAAATTTTTATGTTCAGGTTTGCGGAAAAACGCGCTGATTTCATGCTGGCTGATATGGAATCGCGCCAGAGCCATGATCTCCAGCAAACCCTCACCTTGCAGATCCTGGGCAATTCGCAGTTTTTTAAATATACTATTGTTGGTTAAATGCTTTTCCGGTGGAGGTTGCGGCCCATCTTGTTTCCCCCTCCGATGAACGATCAATCCGTTGAGAAATAAGGCCAGCTGCGGGTCATTACAACTCTTAAAGTTTGGATCGTCTTCTTTTTTCAACCAATCACTGACCTGTGCCCGTGTTACCTCAAGACCACCCAAACCAAAGATGGTGATCATCTTGGAATCATTCAAGTCAAAGATATAGCGAACACTTCGTAATACTTCGTTATTTTTCAAAGATACTCCAAACTCTCAATTTAATTAATGACGAAACGATGTACTCCCTGCAGATTCAACATCATACATGCAGGGAAAACCAGCATTTGTAGTTTCTGCTCTAAAAGGTGATCATTTCGACGTTGCCAAGCATCCTGCTCAATTCCGCTTGCCAAGCACTACCACCCAAAGATTCGGCCAAGAGCACGGCCAGGTGCTGCGGAACAATGCCAAGGTCACTGTTACGCCCCAGGCCGGATATGCAGGAGGGGCAGTTAGTGACTATAACCTGTTTTTCATGATCATCGTCAATCTTTGCCTGCAAGGCATCTCTTTTTCGCTGCAACATGGCTCCGGCAATATCGGGGCGAGAGAGAGCCAGGGTTCCGGCTTCGGAACAGCAACTGCCGATCGGGATAATTTCACCTCCTATTCGCCGAACCATGAGATGGCCCTCACCCTGGAGCGAATCGTGACAGGGCGCATGGTACAGGAAACGCCGTCCTTTTTCCTGCGTAAACTGTTCTGGTGCATTCTCGAGCGCGAAATAGGAAATATCAACAAGTTCACAACCAAAAAGTGTCTCCGCCCCCAGTTCATGCAATGCCTCGCGACAGGTGCCGCAGCTAACGATCAGCCCGTCGAAGGTGATGTACCCAAGCATCTCTCTGATCTGACTAAGGATAATCGTATCGCGAAGGGTGACGTCGTCATGCATCTTCTTCTTGGCATTGGCACGAGCCGGAAAACCACAACACAAGTGAGGCGGCGGCAATACCACCCGCACCCCGGTTTTAAGCAGCGCATAGATGGATGCCATCCCGATGTTGGCATAGAGCCGCTCTGAACCGCAACCTGGAAAATAGAAGACTGTTTTCCTTGTTTCTCCCTGAGGATGGATGAGCAGGGCCTCATTCAGGGAACACTTGGGCAGCAAGGCTCGCAGGGTTTGCCGTGAGGGTCGGACCATTGGTGACTTGAACATGGACAGCAAACGCCATTTCTTTAGGGCTATGGGCTGTGGCACCTGACGCAGTATCTCCGCCCCGAGGCGCTGGCAGTTAGTACCCCATTCAACCACCGTTTTGCGGAACAGGATGTTAAAGAGCCGGTTACGCGTCTTCAGATAGTGCAGGGATAAACGGGTGGGCAGAGGCGAATGTTTGTAGCCACGGTCGCTAAGGATCTCACGTTCAAGAATAGAGACCTGGGCGGTGTCGATATCCACCGGGCAAGGTTTAAGACATTTGCCACACAGGGTGCAGTGATCGGCGATCTCCTCAAGATTTTTCAACTGGTTAAACCGCGGAAAATGGGAACGCTGCATATCGTATAGCAAGGCTTCGATCAGGGAGCCAATCGCCAGATTCTTGTTACGCGGGTGGAAAAAAATGGTGCTGCCTGGATAGAAGACGCAGCAATCGGCCTTGCATTTGCCGCAGCGGATGCATTTTGAAATCTTCGAGGCCAGAGTTTCCAAAGATCCGTGCTGGAGAATCCGGGCTTCAAGCTCAAGGATATTGAAAGAGGGGGTGAAAACCTTGTCGATAATATCGGGGTCGTTCAGTTTGCCTGGATTCATCAAACCACTCGGGTCCACCTGATGCCGATAAGCGGTTAACTCCTCGATGAGCTGTTGGTCAAGGAACTTCATCTTGGTGATGCCGATACCGTGTTCACCGCTTACTACACCGTCCAAGGCCACGGCCTTCGCCATGATATCGTCCGCCGTAGTCGCGGCCCTGCGCATCATAGCCCTGTCATTGGAAAATACCGGAATATTGACATGGACATTGCCGTCTCCGGCATGCATGTGGGTAGCGATGATAATCCTTCGTTTGCGCACCTCCTCGAAAATGCGGCGAATGTTGGCGCTGATCCGGGTATAGCCGCGGAACAGTTCCAGGAGATCAGACTCAAGGTCGCGGAGATAGGTCTCATTATGGATTGCCTCTTTGCTCCGCAGGCCCAGATGAGCCAGGGTACCCTCGCACAGTTCGTCTGCCTTCGGAATCTTGGCCTCCAGCCAGTCCGGATCCTCAATCGGTTCGGCGGTCTCCAGGTAAGTCATGATCTCGCGGACCACGGTTTCCTGGTTATAAATATTTTCCTCGATGTTGGTGTCATCGACAAACCGGGCGAACTCCGCCAATGCCGCTAAAGGCAGAACGATATCCTCGTTAAGCTTAAAGGCGTTGGTGCGGGCGGCAATGGCCCCGAGTCGTTTGCGGTCTCGCCAGAAACGGCTGGCTTCGTCGGCATCACTGGCGATGAAAAGTTCGGTGTTGCCGTAGTTGTTGAGCAGACGCT
>CAITZN010000209.1 GCA_903896915.1 uncultured bacterium | reverse complement strand
GGCCAGGCGTCCGGACTGCTCGATCGGCCAGCCCAGCAGATGGCCATAGAGGAAGCCGGCGGCCCACAGATCGCCGGCCCCGGTGGTGTCGACGGCCGTCACTGGCTGCGGAGCGATCTCAAAGATCTCTCCCTGATGGAAGATCAGGCTGCCGCGCGCCCCCAGCTTGATCGCCACGGTTTCGCAATGCTGGCTGAGTGCCAGCAAGGCCGCGCGCTCATCCTTGCAGCCGGTGAATTCGGCCGCCTCGGTCTCGTTGGCAAACAGGATATCGACATGGCTCGACAACAACTCAGCAAGCTCGGTCCGGAAACCGCCCGCCACTTCCGGCGACGACAGATCGAAGGCCACCGTGCAGTCGGCCTGGCGCGCCAGTTCCAGGCAATGCCGCAGCACCGGCAGGTTGTAGACCATGTAGCCTTCAATGCAGGCATGGGTGCAGCCATCGAAATCGGCCAGGGTCACCTCGCCAGGAGTCAGCGTTGCCGAGGCCCCCAGGCAGGTGCGCATGGTCCGTTCGGCATCTGGAGTGACCAGGCAAAGACAGCTGCCGGTCGGTTCGGTCTCGCTGAATTTGAAGGACGAGGTATCGACTGTGATCTCGCGCAGATCCTGGAGATAGCCAGCCCCTAGCGTGTCCCGGCCAATCTTGCCAAGCATGCGGGTTGGCATGCCCAGCTTTGCCAGGCCCTTGATCGTGTTGGTGACTGAGCCGCCAGGAACCGATGCCGGCGTTTCGCGGAGCGCCTTGAAGAGCTCATGGGCGGCGGCGGCATTGACCAGTTCCATGCCGCCCTTGCGGCCAGGAACATAGTTTTTGAGGAAGACATCCGAGACGGGTGCCAGGATGTCCTGCAACGCCGCCCCGATGCCCAGCACCTTGGTCTGCCGTGTTTTCATGCCCATCATGCTCCTTGTTTGTACCCGTGTGAATGGTACCTATTTTTTCAGCTTGGCCAACCTGGCCTTGACTGATTTCTGCAACGCTGCCACCTTGTCGGTCTTCTCCCATGGGAAAATCTCGCGGCCAAAATGGCCGGCCACCGCCGTCTCGCGATAGCTCCAGCCATGTTTTTTCGGATGCTTCAGCTTCAAGGCTTCAGTGATCTTGGCGGGCCGGAAATCGAAAATCAATTCTTCCTTGATGATCTCCTGCAGGATTTCCTCGATCTCTGGGCAGCATCCCGTGCCATAGGTATCGACATTGACGCTGACCGGTTCGGCAACACCGATGGCATAGGCCACCTGGACCTCGCACTTGTCGGCGAATCCGGCGGCGACAATGTTCTTGGCGCAGTAGCGAGCCATGTAGGCGGCGGAACGGTCGACCTTGCTCGGATCCTTGCCAGAAAAGGCACCGCCACCGTGCGAGCCAGCGCCGCCATAGGTGTCGACGATGATCTTGCGACCGGTCAGACCGGTATCGCCGTTCGGGCCGCCGATGATGAACTGGCCGGTGGGATTGATGAAGTATTTGACATCCTTGCCCAGCAGCGATTTCGGGAAAATCTTGCGGGCGACATCCTTGACCAGCTTTTCCAGGTCGCGGCGATCCATCTCCTCGGTGTGCTGATGCGATACCACGATGGTGTCGACCGCCTGCGGCAAGCCATTTTCATAGCGGATCGAAACCTGGCTTTTGGCATCGGGCCGCAGAAAGGCATGCCGGCCCGATTTGCGCAGCTCGGTCAACCGCCGCAACAACTGATGCGCATAGTCGATCGGGGCAGGCATCAGGTTCGAGGTGCCGCGGCTGGCATAGCCAAACATCATCCCTTGGTCGCCAGCCCCCTGCTCTTCCTTCTGTGCCCGGTCAACCCCCATGGCAATGTCGGGAGACTGCTTGTGGATCGCGATCACAATCTTGCAGGTCTCTGCCGAAAAACCCAATGTCGGGTCATTGTAGCCAATCTCGCGGATCACCTGACGGGCAATCTGCTCATAGTTGATATGCGCATGCGTGGTGATTTCACCGGCTATCACCAGCAAATCGGTCGTTGCCAGACATTCGCAGGCAACCCGGCTGTCAGGATCCTGGTCCAGGCAAGCATCGAGAATCGCATCGGAAATTTGGTCGCAAACCTTGTCGGGATGACCTTCGGAAACCGATTCCGAGGTAAAAATATGGGGGGTCTTGATCTTGCTCATCAAATCGTCTCCTTATAATTAAATTCGATCATTCGGATAGATGAATATAGCAAATCAAGAATCATTCGCAAATCGCAATTGCTCAGATAGGCACTAGGCATAAGGTACTAGGCACTAGTGAAAGAGTAGGCACAAAGGCACAGAGCGGCAAAGGCACAAAGTGAAATGCAGAAGTCCGGTTCGGTTTCTGAAGAACGTCACTTTGGTTTTACGATTCCACCTTGTCTGCAAGCCTAAACCGTCATAGCGTATCTGAATAGTTACAAAACAAGCATCCATGACGGCCGGGGTTCGTTTTCAGCCATCCGAGGTTGATTTCCACGGCCCATCACAAAGGTTTTCCACATGAAGACAGACATCATTCTGGGCGGCGTCGGCGGCCAGGGCATCCTGACCATCGCCATGCTGGTGGGGCGCGCCGCGGTGGCCAGCGGCCTCAATGTCAAGCAGTCCGAGGTGCATGGCATGGCCCAGCGGGGCGGTGCGGTGTTCTCGCATCTGCGGCTTTCCGACACGACCATCCATTCTGACCTGGTGCCGCGGGGCGGCGCCGACGTGGTGCTCGGGGTCGAGCCGATGGAGGCGCTGCGCTATGTGGAGTACCTCAAGCCAACCGGCATCCTGCTGGCCAACAGCACCCCGGTGGTCAACAT
Source organism: uncultured bacterium (assembly GCA_903896915.1). Lineage (GTDB taxonomy): Bacteria > Desulfobacterota > Desulfobulbia > Desulfobulbales > Desulfobulbaceae > Desulfobulbus. The sequence goes on along the minus strand of CAITZN010000209.1, from coordinate 1,492 downwards.
CGACCTTTATCCCGAGGCGGAACGGCTGCTTGCCGACATCCGGCGGCGGCCGCGCCATGTGGTTGTCGATGCCGACGGCATTGCCCGCAACCTGGGCCTGCCGAACGCGATGAATGTGGTGATGCTCGGCACCCTCGCCCCCTTCATCGGCATGCCGCCCGACACCCTGCGCGCGGCCATCTGCGCCACCTTTGCCACCAAGGGTGCCAAGGTGGTCGAGGCCAACCTCGCCGCCTTCGCCGCCGGCCTGAAAGAAGCAGAAGGCAAGTGAATTGAAAAAGGAACAGTCTGCCGCCTAAGCAACCGGTATTGAGGCCTGCTCAGATAGGCTATAGCGGTTTAGGCTGTAGGCTGAAGGTCAGAATAAAAGTTCCTTTAGCACCCAGGGAACGGCGATCGCTGGAGTCTCTGAGTAGTTACCGAAAAAACAATCCGATAGCCGTTTTTCCTCCTCCCTCCCCCTAAGGTGGCGCAGGCATCCCTGTCTGCGATTCCCCTTTCCCCTTCTGCCCTCCCCCAAGGCGGCGCAGACATGCTGTCTGCGATTCCCTCGGCTTGTCCTCCGATCCCCGCTTGTTTCATTGTCCGGGCGTAACTGCTCAGATGTGCTATAGCGGTTTAGTTAGGCTGTAGGCAGGCTGGAGTCGTGAAACAAAAGTAACCTTGCCGCTTGTTCATCGGAGGCCGAACCGGACTTCAGCATGGTTACTATTCAGGTAATCGCTCAGATACGCCAGCGATCTCATTTTTGGGGTTGGTAGCCCGGCGAGCCCAGGGTCCGAACAGCTGGCCACAGTCCGTCTTCCCTTTCTCGACCTACAGCCTAACAGCCTACAGTCTAAACAACCTGAATAGTACCTCAGCATGGCTTTGCCACTTTGTGCCTTTGCCACTCTGTGCCTTTGTGCCTATCTGAGTAGTTACGTCGGGCTACGTTTTCTGGCATGGCCAGGCGGTTGGCTGGCTGTGTTTGTTCACGTTGCCAGTTCCTCGTGCGCACACGCGGGAACTTAGGGAAGAAATCCGGCGGCGTGACAAAAAATATGAAAGATATTTTAACTGTATTTTTCTGTAATATGCGCAAAATGTACGCGCGCAAGGCATTGCTTATGTTCAATTTTTTATAGGCTTGGCAGTATTCCAGGTTGACTTTCATCGTGAGTAATAGTTTTATTATGTCCTTGACAATGCCAGAGCGAAGATTGACAGTAAAGGCCGTAATCTAAGAAACCGGGATTTATCATCAGGCTTCCGTCGTGAAGCCAACACTGGCGGGGGCAAGTGCATGGGGCGGGGTGATGCTCAAACTGAAGAAGCGAGGAGCGGCCGGGGACGACATCGGCTGATCGTCGCCGGTGCGCTGGCTCTCCTGATCTCCATTGGTGCGGCATTTTGGTTGTTATCCCCGCGCCAGGCTTCTGGTTCCTCCAATCAAGCGTCCACGGCTTCTTCGCTTCCCGTCAAGGCGCCAGCTCCTGCCCAACCCGCTGCT
>CAITZN010000208.1 GCA_903896915.1 uncultured bacterium | reverse complement strand
GCCCGGCAGACTGGCAACGCGCCTACAGCGAAATCAACGACTTTGAACATGAACTGGTGGAGGCGGGCACCATCGTCGTCAAGTTCTGGTTGCAAATCAGCCAGGAAGAGCAACTCAGACGCTTCAAAGAACGGGAGCAGATTGCCTTCAAGCGCTTCAAGATCACCGAAGAAGACTGGCGCAATCGTGAAAAATGGGAGCAGTACGAACAGGCCGTGTGCGACATGGTGGATAGAACCAGCACTATGGTCGCTCCGTGGACGCTGGTGGAATCCAACGACAAGAACTTTGCGCGCATCAAGGTACTGAAAACCTTGTGCGAAAAGATTGAAGCGAAGCTCAAGGAATTGTACGAAGAGGGGGTCGACTACCTTGATAAACCTCAAAAACGTCGCTGAGATGGCTCCTCGTTCTCGGAAAGAACTGTGGCAGCAAGTCGCTCGAGGCTTCTAACAATTCGTCGAGCATCGCTTGGGCTTTTTCCGGGATAATCGCCATCTCGTCAACGAGCAGTGCCTGCAACGCCTTGGTGCGGTCCCCCGTCACAGCGGCATCGGCAACCAGTTCATGCCAGGCAAACCTTTTCTCCAGCAGGGCCTTAAGCAGTGGGGGCGCCTCTCCCATGACCATGGGGCGCACACCCGACGAGTCCGTGATGGCTTCGACTTCCACCTCGGCGGTCGCAGGCAGATTGGTAATGGCACCCTGGTTGGCGATATTTGCGATACAAACCGTTCTCCTGCCAGTTGCCATGGCGGCGACTATAGCTGCAACGCCCTCGCCCGTCACCGAATTATCTTTTTCCTTAGGCATCTGCATATCCGCAAGGATGGCATTGTATTGACTCAAGAAACGTCGGCGCATAGCGGGCGTCGTCCGAGTGGGCTTGGGCAAAGGTTTGGACGCATCATATCCATGCTCCTTGGCCGCGGCCGCAAGCGTGTACGGCAAATCGGCCTGTTTAGCAACTTGGGTGCAGAAGGAATAGAACTCAACAGTATGCGCGTCGTCGGGATACACAATCCGGTGCCCGTAAACTCCCGAAAGAGCGCTGTTCAACGCATGATGTGGAGGAGGCGTACACGTCCGGGTGCGGTGCATCAGTTCAGGCAGCATATCCGTGCCGTGGTGGCGCATCTGGGTAAACCAGTGGTAGTGGTTTGTCCCGATCCATCGGCACTCCAGTTCGTCGGGGGGGATGCCGAGCAGGTTGGCGGCGTCCACTATGCCGGTCTGCACGCCGTGACAGATGCCAATCGATGTTATGGCCGTATACTTGTGAAGGGCGCGCATCAATACGGCCATCGGGTTGGAATGGTTGAGAAGGATCACGTGGGGGCATCGTTTCTCCATCTCGCGGCAGATCGAGATGTATGCCGGGATCGAGCGCAATCCCATCATGAGCCCCGCCGGGCCGCAAGTGTCTCCGATGACTTGGTGAATTCCGTACCTGGCAGGGATATGCATGTCCGCGCCGTGGTAGCGGGACTCGTATACGTTGGCCGTAAACGAGGCACCACTGCCGCCGATGGATGATATTGCAAAATCTGCACCTTCCACCGCATCGGCAAGGTCGGTGGTCGCACGTATGTGCAGCGACCCACCGGTACTTCCGGCAAGCTGACGGCCGAACTCCGCCATGATTTCGACCTTCTCCAGATTGAGGTCGTAGAGGACCACCTCCGAGCCGGCGAGGTCTTCCTCCAGCGCGACGTCATTCAGTAATCTGGGGAAGTAGAGACTTCCCCCTCCTAGACACACAATTTTCTTGGATGGCATGTGTTCTGTTCACCTCTTCAATAGTTCCTCGACAGGTGGTCGAACCATACTATGTCGTAGGTCGATGTCCGCCAATGGGTCCTTCTTGTTTAACCTGGATTAAGACTGACGTACGGGTACTTGATAATTATTATAGGGGTCTGGCACTGTTCAATCAACACCTGGGCATCTTTTATGGTTAAAATGTCCTGCCCCTCACGCAATTCATCCCGTAGTTTATCATTGAATGTTTTATGTATAGGATCATGGGGTTGTTACGGAGGGTAGAAACGTGGGTGTGGAAATCTTGGGATGGAAGGTGTCGATCTACGCACTGGCAGTCGATTTTTCAGCCTTCGTCTTTGTTGATTTTGCCACGTCCGAACAAGTCAGGTGGGTAACAATGCAACACCCGGAAGTAGCTGTTGAACGTTACTGTCAGGTGACTGTAGCCGAAGTTCCAAGGGGATGTTTAGCGTGTCAGGGGGGCCACACTGTTGTTCTAGGCTGTTTGCAACCCCATGAAACAGGAGGCAGGAGCGTTTCTGATAAGACAAAGCCGTAGAATGTTTCGATCGCTGAGCTGAGAACTGTCAGGTCAAGTCGTAACTATCTCGGATGATCTGCATACAAGAATAAATACACAAGTAGCCAAACGATTGCTGTTGAGAAGCTCGAACGAAATTTTCTCTTCCGAGCGAAAAAAACATCTCTCGGCCTCAGCACAGCATGCCATGGCATGCTGTGCTATAAGGCAGGAATCCAGTTAGCTGTAGCGGTCAAGGCTATCGACGACCGTAACCTGGGGTAAAAGACGGGGTCACTATTGACCTCGTTAAGCGCTAGCCTGCCGACCTCGCCACGTCGAAAACCGACTTGAGTGGTTACACTGCAAAGCTGGCGCAGGGGTTCAGAGACGTCGTCTCCATGTTAAAAAAGGACATTTTGTGCTCTCCGGCTGGGTGCCGTTACGTACAGCCAGCGTTCAGGACGAACTGGAATTCTTGAACTCTGAGCATTCACATTCCCTTTTCATACTTCTGTCTTTCACTCTTGCGCGGTTTGTTATTTTATATAAATGCCGCAGCCGACTATTAAATCGCCAAGGCGTTCTAGATAGATTGATTTTGGTTCTACTTTTTTGGTTGTAGGATTCAGGAATTTGTATTCTTGCCAAGCTGATGTTTGATTTTTCATTAAATTTACACGCTCTTTCATGAACTCTTTACCGTCAACATCTTTGAGGTCAATCATGTCTTTTCCAATGAAATTTCGATTTTGCCCGTGAGCAAGACATTTTCCATTTATATCATATACAACAACATATAGGTCACGATCAGTAAACTGTCCTAATTTATCAGAAATATCATAAAAGGATTTTTCGTTTCCGTTGGCTTTGATATATTCAACAGCTTTTTTAACCATAGCTACTGCTTCTTCTTTTGTCCCCTGGTCGGCCGCATGCGCAAAGCATGCCAAGAAGATCATTGAGAGAATAACTGTAACACTCGCGAACAGTGATAATTTTTTCATAACGGGCTCCTTTTTAAAGAATGTTTGACAGCTCTGGTCTCGGAAGTTGTATTTTCTGAAGATGAACTTGGGGATTCACCATCACTCAATCCTAAAACTGGTTAAGGACAATCTGAATAGCGACTGTAAGCGACTGATGTGGTCGAGGAAAGACGCGAAATCAGGTTGTTCGGCGGTTGGTTTCGTGCCACTTGTTTTACGGGATCATTTCAGTAAATTGTCCAGGTACCGTAACTTGAATTACACCTGCCCACGTACACATCAGTTTGCAATTATTATTTAAAGCAGGCATGTTGCCGACCATTACCGTCGGAGAACCGGGTATCCACGGGGCTGGTGTAACGGGGACGCAAGGCATTGGTGTAAGAACCCCCAATGCCGCAGTCGTTGCAGCAGCAACCGTAGGATTCGCTATCGATGAACACATACCAAACGGAAGAATATTTACCATAGGGACATGATCCATAATGTTTGCTGCGGGCACATAACTGGTCATGGTTTTATTGGTAGGCAGAACTACAAGTGAGCTGGGAGCTACACCAAAACTGCACATGAGCATTGCGCCCATGCAAACATGTATAGCCATATAATTTACCTTCCAGGTAATAGTATGTAACTAAATGGAATTATGTGTTTCAAATTATTTTATTGTAACCACCAACTGTTGTCAATAATTGGCAAGAAATTACTTTATGATAATCTGCCATCCGCAGGTCGCCTGGAGCGCTAAAATCTGCATAATAGTTATAGAATTGCGCGTGGCAGTGTGGCAATTCGCGCTTCAAACTCAGCGAAACGTTTGTCCAATTTCTCAGTCTCGTCGTGTTTCTCATCATCGGGCAGGAAGGAGTAGCGGATGCTATTATAGACGATATGTTTCAGTTCGTCATAGGAAGGCTTGTAGTTTCTCACGTAAAGTAGGTATTCGCCACTCAGGTTGTTGCGCGAAACACCAGCATCATCGGTTGAAATGACGAAGGGTACCCCATGCCGGGCGTAGAGCTGAACGGGATGGGCTTCGTTCTTTACGCCTAGAATGAAAGCATTGCTGGTTAGGTTGACTTCTATAGCAACCATACGCTGTTTCAGAATATTGAGCAGTTCAGGAGCATCTGTTTCGTGCGCGATATCCACACCATGCCCAATGCGGTTTGCCCCAGCGACGAAAACGGCCTCGTGAATATGCGAACGTAAACCCTCGGGCGGTACCATCCCTAAGGTGAGTTCACCGGCATGCAGGGAAAGTTTTACAGAGGGAAAGCGTTTTTTCAAAAATGCGAACATTTTCATGTGGAGACTGTAGTCGCGCATCGCTACATGGCGATTCTCTGGACCGACAATGTTTACACCCACTACCAGTTTACTATCCTTGGCCGCCGCAAACGAGGTGTATAAGCTGCTGAAAACTTTGGCCGGTGCATTGTTACGCGACACATAGGCCTGGAAGCGCACCTTGAAATTTTCGTCATCTATCCCTGTAGCAGCATCTTGCAGCGATTTGATGTAAGTGTTCAGCTTGGTGCTTGTGTCGGCATCGCTGGTGAGAAAATCATAGGCATTAAGAAGTGCTTTTTCAATTTGCTGTTCGGAAGAGGATGGGTCCAGCGTGCTCAGCAGCGTCTCAAATTCAGGTTTATCTATTGATGGGCCTCCTTTCAGCATGGTTTCGAGGTAACCAAGGTTTTCTGTCTTAGCACGTGCTTTCAGGGATTGCAGGCCTTTGTTGTAATCATAATTAGAGACAGCGTTGAAGTAACCGAAGGTGTCAAAAAACTGCAGATCCGGTGCAGGTTGTTCATGAAAGTGATTGTCATAATCCTTGTCCGACCATCGTTTGAGCAGTTCATTGTAGAAAAGGCTGTCCTGGCGTACCGCATCTGCGTTTATACAAACAGCTCGTGCGGCCTCGCTCAGTTCCTGCGGCTTAGACACAATCCGAAACTTCTCACTCTTAAGCTGTGTGTCAGTGGCGCGGTATATGCAATAATTCTGTTCCCCTACCCAGTCCAAATAGGTTTCGGCATAGATGGCACCCGAGTAGTGATGATGCAGGTCGCCGCCCTTGGGTAGCATGTTGGTAAACAGGGTTAACACAGCGATGTTCGGTGCATCCCCTGCGATCAGTTGCGAATAATGATTGCGAGTGGCAACAAGGTTACTCTGCAGACTACTGGCAGGCTTTTCATTTGCCTCGGCACTGTTTAAAGCCAAAACACAAGCCAGCACCAGCGTAATATTTGTTTTCATGAGCGTTTTTAAATAAATTGGAGGTCCTTTTAAATTTTGAGCCTCGATTGTAAGGCCCTAACGAGTATGTAGAAAAAACTATTTTGGCAGGGGTACCCAAAGAGGGCAGCATGATTCTCCTTGCCGCTCTTGAATTTCCTTTTTGTTGTCTTCTCCTGTTGCCCGGCATGGGCAATGATCTGGTGCTATCCATCGCGGTTACAGCGTCATGGCCCGCAAACACCCAGCACGTTGTCTTAATTTTGGTCGAATAGTTGTCCGTAATGCTGCTTTTCTTCGGCTTATTGGAGGTTACTTACTCTCGGTAGAGAGTGTGTCTAGCAATTTGTTGACCAGTACGTTTCGCTTCTTAACCTCCTGTTTCATAAAGGCGAGTTCAGATTCCACTTCCAGTCGGCCTTTGGGATGAGCGAATCTTTTGATATTTTTGGTCATGGAGTCGTGCACGATTTCGTTGCGAATTTTAAGGCCGGATTCAAGATAGTCACTCAAGTCCGTGGGGATGTCGATTCGCTTGCGAAGGTTGTTGATCGACTGACCCAACGTCTCGTTCGAGTAGAAGTCCAATGACGAGCCAAACGAATCTTCATCATTGGCGCTATCTTGCGAAAGTTGCGTATTTAGAAAACGCAAACTAACTTCGAGAGTCTGGCAGATGAACAATGCTTTGCCCAACTCAAGGAAGATTGGTTCCATTTCGCTTTCAACGATGTTTTCGGTGCTCATATTCAGCCTTGCGGTCTAGCGGTGGTGGTGGTGTCCCTATCAATGTAACAAGCAAATTCTTGTCTGGGATATCACTCATCTTTGGATGGACGACATCTTCTCTTGATGCGTTCCTCCATTTCCACATATTGTACTCCGTTCTAATTAGACCCGCCATGCTTCTGCTTGTTGCCCGGTTGACATAGCAAATATTTGCCCGGCTTAACGGTGAATTATCTTGCCAGCCAATGAGCTGCCAATTTGTTAAGAACGCAGCTTTTTCCGGTCAGTTATATTGACATGTAATGCGTTGTGTTCGACTCAACTGTAAATTGATATAATTTCTTCCATTGAGCCCCAGAGAATTTCATTCATTCGCGCTTGGGTTTCGGGTAAGGCATTGCAAGAAATTCTCGATCAACTTCGGTCCAGGTAACAGAGGAAAGCTCTCCTGATCCTCCAGATTTTCT